>CAZMLP010000498.1:0-9224 GCA_964566745.1 uncultured Verrucomicrobiota bacterium
GCTCGAAAGATCGTTAATCAAATTCACGCTGGAGGCCCCAATGCCCTCTCGTTGCAGCCATGATTCGGCCTGGGCGGCAATGGTATTCAACGGGACGACGAGCGCCGGGAGCACGGATTTGTGAAAATGCTCAAAATCAACTTTTTCGAGCGCCTTGGCGGCCTTGCCGTTGATTTGATCCAGCGAGTCGCCGATGGCGCGCAAGGACTCCAGGGCGCGGTCGCGAAAATCATGCAGCCGCCCTTCTTCCTGGTGGCTTTCTTCCCGCATGGCCTCCTGGTGCGCGAGCGCGTCCGCCTGCATGCGCTCAACGGCCGCGACACACTCGGCCAATCCCGACGCGAGGGCGTCCAGCCGCTCGGCGGCCCGTTCGCCGAGCTGGTTGGTTTCAACACAAATCTCGCTGGTGCGGGCCGCCAAGGCCTCCAGCCCTGAACGGCGAAACTGCGCCGCCACATGGGCGGCCTGGATTTGGGCGTTGAGGCCGACAACATGTGTGCGGGCGGACAAATCCCGCACCGTGGCCGTGAGATCGGAGGCCAGGCTGCCCAATGGCGAAAGCAACTTGTAGGCGCCGGCGGCGCCGCTGGCAGTGGCGCTGACCAGTCCGCGCACCTCGCCGATCGTTTCAAGCAACACTTGCACCATTCCGTCAAACGACGTGGTCAGGAGGCGAAACTCCTCCAGCGACAGGCACTGCGAGTCCGCCTCGCCGAGATGGGAAAGGACTGACTGGATTCCTCGTTGAATTTCTGTTTGGGCGCCGGCGATTTCCCGCATCGCGGTCTCCACCTGGGAGGTTTCCAACCGGCTGATCTGATGCAAACATTGCATCGGCCGGGCCGTCGCGCGGCGGCCGCGCGCGGCGGCAACCTCGGCGTATTTGGCGTCCACCTGGGGAAGCGCCTCGAGGACGTGTTGCAGCTTTTGGCTAACAATATCCTGGATTTGCAGCCCGACCACCACCTGTCCCACATTGCGCGCGATTTCTTTGCTCAACGACTCCACGCGCAAGTCCCGCTCCCGGTTGGCTTCCATCTCCACCACCAAGTTTCCGAGAACTGCCTCAATCTGGCCCTTGCGTGTCCGGGTGGCGTTATGAAGCGAGCGGGAATGCTGGTCCAAGTGATTGACCACCTCGCCGATCACTTTGCGAACCTCCGCCAACTGCGCGAATTTGGTCCCGAAAATATCCCTGACTTGATAATGCAAATGCTCAATCTCCTGGGTGAGGGAGCAAAATATCTCCTGAACGTCCGTGCCCAAAACCGCGGATTCCACCTTGAACAAAGTCTGCACCACTTTGAGGGGTAACATGGTCCGTTGCAGGTCGCTTTCGGCCCCCAACAGCTCCTCCAGGCGGGTGTGATAGTCACGCAACAGGCGCAAAAGCCGCTCTGTCTCCGCCTGGCAGCCATCGAGGAACTCGGTGGCCCGCCCCGTCAATTGAATCGCGGAGTTAAAGATTTCC
This sequence comes from uncultured Verrucomicrobiota bacterium, assembly GCA_964566745.1. Classification (GTDB taxonomy): domain Bacteria; phylum Verrucomicrobiota; class Verrucomicrobiia; order Limisphaerales; family CAZMLP01; genus CAZMLP01. The sequence goes on from CAZMLP010000498.1 coordinate 1,472, forward strand.
CCCTCGCATTTCTTTCCGGTCGCCAGCCCCACCAGAGTGCTCACTTCCCCGACAAAACGATCACTGGCCGTGGACAAGTCCTCCAATTGCGCGCCAATTTCCAAAAAGCGCTTCTCCAAATCACCCGCGGCCGAGGAGAAATCCGCCGCCGCGGCGTCCAGTTCCGCCAGCAACGGGGGAAACTTGGGCAGAATCCGGTCCGGCGCCAGTCTTTGGAATGCCCCGGGCAGGAACTGCAAAGCCTCCCGCAATCGTTTCAATGGCCGGTCATTCATTGCTTGTAAATCGGCTTGGATCCAGTTTGGTTGATGGTGGGAATACCCGCTGTTTTTCCGCGGAAAACCCCCGGCGTCGCAGAGGGTTTTCTTGCGTCCTTTCCGCTCCGGAATCGGTGGGTCCGCGCGCCTCCCGCGATTTCAAACCTTGGTCATTTTCATTTGCCGGTCGAGGCGGGTGAACGCGAATGTCCGCAACACGTTCGTATTCGAGTAAATGATCTCCATTTGGGCGTTCCGCTCGCGGGCGCGTTTAAGCAAGGTGACGATCAGGTTTAGCCCCATCGAGTCCACCATTTGGGCGGCGGCGAGATTCACCTGCAAAGTCCGGCACGATCCGGCCGGAAACTTGGCGGGGTCCAAAAACTCCGCGCTGGTGTCGCGGACGCAGTCCACATTGGTGTTTACCAGGTCCCCCGGGATGTCCAGGGTCGCCACGCCGTGGTTGATCTTAAATTGAGGCTTCACAAATTTAGAGGGGGGGTGTTACCGCCATGCAAAGTGCCGTTGCGCGGTAAATTGGATACCTGTGGAAAGGTGTTTCATTGAGACCGGGAGGTATCTAATTCGGCGCCCAAACGGTTGGATTTTCATGAGGTTCACCGCCGTGAGGGTGAGCAAACCCCGAGATTTATTCGGACGGTCTGCTCTGATGGATCACGACGTTGCAAGTCCATCGGCGGGAGGAGCCTCCAAATTCATAAAAATCCGACAAATGGCAATTTTGGAAAACAAAATGCCAAAACATGGCAACCCGTTTTTGTCATGGGCACGCGATTTTTCCACAGGAAAGAATTATGCTCAACGAGCCAGGAAGTGGCGGCTGACTGCGGCTCGCCGGACTCGCTCATGCTTTGGTCATTTTCATTTGCCGGTCGAGGCGGGTGAACGCAAATGTCCGCAACACGTTCGCATTCGAGTAAATGATCTCCATTTGGGCGTTTCGCTCGCGGGCGCGTTTAAGCAAGGTGACGATCAGATTAAGCCCCACCGAGTCCACCATTTTGGCGGCGGCCAGATTCACCTGCAAAGTCCGGCACGATCCGGCCGGAAACTTGGCCGGGTCTAAAAATTCCGCGCTGGCGCCGCGAACAGATTCCACACTGGTGTTTACCAAGTCCCCCGGAATGTCCAGGGTTGCCATGCCGTCCTTGATCTCGAAGTGAGGATTCACAATTTTTAAATATGGAGGGATTACCGCCAGGCAAAGTCCATGGTCACAGTGGCGCCGTTGCGCTGTAGCTGGAAGCCGGTTGAAAGGTGCCTCATCAGGATCAGGCCGCGCTGCCGGTCCAGCAACTCAACCGCCGCGAGCTCCTCGTGCCGGTCGATGTCGAAATTGTGTCCGGCTCCGGAGTCGGTCAACCGGACGCGAATGGTGGATTTGGCCGGGCAAAAATTGATTTGGACGCGGACTTTGGCGGTCGGATCGCACGCGCAGCCGTGTTCCATTCCGTTGAGCACCGCCTCGCGAGTGGCCAGGAGAACGTCATGACACAAGGCATCCGACATTCCGGGGACAACCAGTTCAAGAGACCTTCGCCAGGAAGCCTGAAGACCGTCGATATCACCGGCTTGATCCGCCCGGTAATGCTCCAGGATCATGGGATAAAACAACTCCTCCGCAGGGGGCTCCGGAGGAAGGTGAATGTCCACCAGCAGAATGTCATCTGGAGCGGATTCGATTCCCGGAAGTTGCTCGCCCCGAGCTTTGGCGCCGCGCAATGCGGCCGCCAATGTCAAAGCACTGACACCCTTTCTCTCGGCCTCGGCCTCCAACCCGTCGGTCCAAAGGGAAAATACCCCGCCTTCTCTTGTTTTTTGAGCCACTTGCGTGGTGGAAAAGTCGCCAAACCACCCCAGTGGAGAACCGCCGGACTCACCCACCACGATGAGGTCGCCGTCAGATTCCCAATAGACAGGCGCCGGCGTCCCGTGGGTGAACACGGTGGCGGCTCCGGCATTCAGATCGATCAAGATGGCGCCGGCGGCGATGGACGCCTGAATTCCGGAGGTGGAGGTTGCGCCCACCGCCGGCTGGCCTGATTGGTCGAGAAGCAGCCGGTTGAAGGCTTGGAAAATTTGCTCCACCGGCGTGGCCCGCTCCAGCATTCCGCGGACAACCCCTTGAAAATAGGCGGACACGTAGGCCGCGTAAAGGTCATGCCCGGAGACGTCGGTCAACAGGCAGAATAGCTCGTTGGGTCGCGTTTGGAAGTGGCTGAAGTAATCGCCGCCCGCCCCGTGTTTGGGATGGAACGCCATGCTCATGCGCACCGGGCTTTGCGCCACCGCCGCCTGCAAGTTTTGCTCCTGCGCCCGGCTGAGCTTGTTCACCGCCCGCTCCTGCCGCGCCAGCCTTCGTTGCCGGCGGGTGTGGTCAATTGCCCGGGAAACCGCAACCTGAAGTTTTTCCGGCTCCACCGGCTTTTCGAGATAATCCACCGCCCCGCCGCGCAACGAGGCGGTCACAAGACGCTTTTCCCCCTCGGCGGTCACAATGATCGTTCCCAAGGTGGCGTCTTGTTCTTGAATCCAATGGAGCAGATCCAATCCGTCGCTTTTGGGCATCCGGTAATCAGTGATGACGCAGTCGCAGGCCCGAATTTCCGCCGGGGATAATTTCCTTTTCGCTTCTTCCGCCGACACGGCGGTGATGACTTGATACCCCTGCCGGGTGAGGACGGTGTGGAGATACTTCAGGCTGGTTTCGTCATCCTCCACCACCACCACCCGCCAGCCAGTCAATCCCGCTCGTGACGATTGGGCCTCGGCAAGGAGTTTGAACTCCTTCTCCCCAAGGCGGACGGAAGCCGTCAGGTTTTCAGTCTTGCGACCGGTGATTGGATCGGTTTTAGAGGGCATGTCAGACCTTTTTGCGCACATTAAAGCGTTGCGAGCGAGGAGTTGGATTGGTTTAGCACGGGCTGGCGACCACCTCGGCCTCCGCGACACCGGCGGTCGCTGGCCGCCGGTCCAAGCAATCTCTCACCGTCTTTGCGAGCGTTGCCGCAGGATATGGTTTTGCGAGATACGTGATGTGCGCCCCGTTTCCAGGCCGATAGTTCGTGGCTTCCTTGCTGTAACCGCTGGAGATGATGACCTTCAGACCGTCTTTGTCCTTTTTGAGGGACTCGGCCAGCTCCAGGCCAGTCATGCCCTCGGGCATCACCATGTCCGTCAGGAGCAAATCGATCTTGTCAAGCTGCCTTTCCCAGACATGCAGCGCTTGCATTCCGTCTGCCGCCTCCAGCACGGCATAACCCAGTTTGCGCAGGCAGAGGGCGGCGGCCCGGCGCACGGACACCTCGTCCTCCACCAGCAGGATGGTTTCTTGCCCGCCCCTGATCTCCGGTGATTGTTCCGACGCGCGTGTCAGGCAAACCTCGCGCCGGCTGGCGGGAAGATAAACATGAAACGCGCTGCCACGGCCCACCACGCTGTCCACCTCCACCCAGCCGTTGTGCTGTTTGACGATTCCGTACACGGTGGCCAGCCCGAGACCGGTGCCCTTGCCCACCTCTTTCGTGGTAAAAAACGGCTCAAAGATCCTTTGCAGCACCTTTTCATCCATGCCGCAGCCCGTGTCCGTCACGGACAGGCGAATAAACCTGCCCGGCCGGAAATCGGGGTTGGGCAGGGCCGGCTTTGCCTCCAGATCCAGCAGGGTGGTCCCAATGGTCAACCGTCCGCCGCCAGTCATGGCATCCCGGGCATTGATGCAAAGGTTCATCAAAACTTGCTCGATCATGCCGGCGTCCGCCTCGAGCCAGCACTCGGAGGGCGCCTCCTCGTAGCTCACCTCGATGTTTTCCCCCAGCAAACGCCGCAGCATGTTTAAGAGGTCGGCGATCAGGCCGTTCAAACGCAACGTCTCGACTCGCGGCACCTGACGGCGGCTGAACAACAAGAGTTGCCGGGTCAAACTGGTCGCCCGGATCAGCCCCTTTTCCATTTCCTTGAGCGATTCGGACATTTCATCGGTAACCGCCGGATTACATTGGAGCATCCCCAGATGCAACAGCACGGCAGCCAGCATGTTGTTGAAATCATGGGCCACCCCGCCTGCCAACTGTCCGATGGCCTCCATTTTTTGCGCCTGCCGCAGTTGCTCCCCCAACTCCTTGATCGCCGCCTCGGACCGGTTCAAATGCCTTTGCCGCTCCGTTCGCTCGACCGCCCGCGCCACCGCGGCCTGCAAGTCTTGGAGGGCCACCGGCTTCTCCAAAAAGTCCACCGCTCCGTTTCGAAAGGATGCGGCCACCAGCTCCTTTTCCCCTTCGGCCGTGACGATGATTGTGGCCAGCGCGGGATCCTCGGCCTGGATCCACCTCAACAAATCCAAACCGGTGTTTCCGGGCATCCGATAATCCGTTATGACGCAATCAAATTTGTGGATTCTTCCCCCGGCGAGATGGTCGCGCGCGACCGCCGCGCTGTCCGCCGTGGCCACCCCGTATCCTCGCTTCGTGAGGGCGACCTGAAGGTAGGCCATACTCGTGGGATCATCCTCGACGACCAGAATTTGGCGAGGCTCCAGACGGATATTGTCCCCTGGTGAACTCATACAATCAACCGGGTTGCTCCTTCCCGCGCGAATCCAAAGAGGGCGGGACCGCCCGCCCGGTGGCGTTTTCGCCACCGTGCCACCGCTTTCCCCGCGCCCCGGCATCCGACTTTTTTGATTCTCACGCCTGAATTATCGACGGGAACGGCGGGAATCTCAATGAGGTGAATACCCTCAACCCAAGAGGAGGAAAACCCGCGCCAGACAGGCGGGCGGAGATCCTTAAAGACGGGCGTGTGACGGCGCGTGAAATCGCCGCGGCCTCAAGCGGGCACAATTCCCTCGCGGACCGCGTAGCGGACCAACTCGGCGGTGCTGGCGTAACCCAGCTTTTTCATGAGGCGGGCGCGGTGGGCCTCCACGGATTTGAGACTAATATCCAGTTGCTCGGCGATTTCCTTGTTTCGCTGGCCTTCCGCGACCAGGCGAAGAAGCTCCTTTTCGCGAGCGGAAAGCCGCGGCTTGACGTCCGCGGATTCCTCCATCAAGCCCTTGCGATAGTCCTCGAGGATTCCCTCGCTGACCCCCGGGCTCAGGTAAAGCCGGCCCTCCATCACGGCCTCGACGGCGTGAATCAACTCGTCCACCGCGGTGGTTTTCAGAAGATAACCGCATGCTCCCGCCTGCAACGCCTCGTCCACTAGCTCCCGCGTGCCGTCGCTGGAAAACATCATGACCTTCAGGCTCGGCATGCTGGCCAAAAGGCGCCGGGTGACTTCAATCCCGTTCATGTCGGGCAGGTGAACGTCCATTACCACCAAGTCGGGAGACACCTTGGCCGCCAGTTCCATGGCCGATGCCCCGGTGTCGGCCTGGCCGGCCAGGCTGACACCCGTCTGTCGCGTTATTGCCTCGCCCAAGCCTTGTCGAAGAATAGGATGGTCATCCACCAAAAGTATCTTGAGCGCGGCGTTCATGAACTGCCCGGATGGTGGTATATTTCGGCTTGGCGGCAAGACTTCATTTCCCGACCAGGCAGCGCCGTACAGCGTCCGCCAAAACGGAAGCAGTGTAGGGTTTGGCGAGAAATGAAAGACCGGTCAAACTGGGAGGACCCATCTCGGGCAAGGCCGCGCTGCAGCCGCTTGAAAGAATCACTTTGAGAGCCGGGGATTCCCGGTGGAGCCGCCGGGCGAGTTCAATGCCGTTCACTTTACCGGGGGTAACCAGGTCCGTGAGCAGCAAGTCCGCCTTCCCGTCGCGCCTCTCCCACAGTTGAATCGCCTGATCCCCGCAGTCAGCCTCCAAAACCGCGTAACCCAGTTTGCGAAGATAAAGGGCGATTGACCGGCGCAGGCTGACGGTATCCTCCACGAGCAAAATGGTTTCGCGGCCGCCCTCAGTTCTTTTACCGCGATCCTCGGGGGCTTTCGGCTCCCTGGATTCCTCGCCAACCGGAAAGTAAGCGCGCACCAAGTTGTTGTCCCCTTCCTCGTTTTCCGCCTCCACCCATCCGTTGTTTTGCCGAAGAGCCTCATTGGCGACGGCCAGGAACAGCCCATTGCCCCCGTCCGACAAGTCCGATCCCAAGATCCCTCTTTCCGCGGGGAGATTGCTCCCCCTCACCGATAACCGGACAAATTTACCCGGGGGGGAGGGGGGGGCGGTTGGCCGGCTCCCAAGATCGCCAAACGCGCTGGAGGTGGCGATCTCCAGGCATCCTCCTCCCTTCGGCATTGCGTCCCGGGCCTGCAAACAAAGGCTGGCTAGCACCTGCCGGACCAGCCCGGCAGTGCCCCGAATCCGAGGGAGACCGGGTGAGGCTTGAAAATCCACGCGGAGGTTTTTGCCCAGCAGACTCCGGAGGGAATCCAAAAACTCCTCGACCACCCCGTTCAAGTCCACCAGCTCCATTTTGGTCTCCGTCCGTCGGCCGAACGACAAGAGCTGGCGGACAAGCCCCGAGGCTCGCTCCGCCTCTCCCTGAAGGTCCTCGATGGATTTTGTCAATTCGGCGGGCCATCGGGGTGTTTGCCTGATCCGGTCAAGTTCCAGGAAAATCGCCGCCAGTACATTGTTCAAATCGTGCGCCACGCCGTCGGCGAGGCATCCCACAAGCATTAATTTCCTCGCCCGCGGTGAGAAATCCTCCCGAAACTTTCTTTGGCGGGCCATTTTCCTCATAAGGTTCGCGTCGAATTCTTCAAGGGGTCATGGCGCTCTTGCGTCAAGCCGGGACGCAAGCCTTCCCTCCGCCTATCAGAAGCGGGCTTGAAATCGCAATCGTGAAAAGCGAGCAGGCGGTGAAAACCGCGAGTGCCGCCTCCGCAAGGAAAACAGGCGTTGCTTGTGGCAGTGTGGAATGACCGGTTTCCCCCGGAAAGACACCGGCCTCCTCTTAAAGAGCCATATAAGCTCATAACATGGCGTCGCGCGCTGATTGAGGTCGGATGCATTTTGAAAATGCGGACATTGCGATCGATTGTCTAAATATTAGCTTGCGAGGATCTTAATCAAATGCGGGCCATTGGCAATCCACAAGCAGCCGCCCGGCCGGTCGAAAATGGCCTGCTGAGCGTTGAAATCCGGGCCATTAGTCCCCTTGGACCGCCGCGAAATCGGCAATTTCCGGGGTGATGTTCAAACCGGTGAACCTCGCCCAGGCCGGTAGTGTCAAAAACGGCGCCGGTTGGCCACCCAATCGGGGTGCGAGCGCAAGGTGGCGCCCGTCTGCTTTCACTCGCGCCAAAACCGGCGTGACATGTCAGGAGTGGCTTGAGGCATCATCTAACGAGAGGCCAGCCCGTTCGGAAAGTGTCTGCCTGCAAAGGGGAAATGGCGGGCCGATTTTAACTCGACCCGCCATTGCCGCGGCCCAACCGCGTGGGAAAGCAAAACCTTAAGGCTTCAACTCCGTAACCAGCTTGCCAGGCTTTCAATTACCCACATCTCCTTTGGCCAGGAGGTAGCC
>CAZMLP010000499.1:0-3362 GCA_964566745.1 uncultured Verrucomicrobiota bacterium
CTGTTCACCACCGCCCCGTCAAAGGTGGTTTTAATGGAGGAGGCATCCACCGCCGAGTTGGGGGAGTCCTGCAGCACGCCACCGAAACCGTTTGCCAACGGCTGGAAGAACGAGAAGGAGGGAGCGGTGAGCAGGAACGTCTCGATGCGGAGGTTGTCCACCCATTGATTGACGTTTTCACCGCCGGTGCGGGCGCCGAACCCGAAGCGGCCCCCGGTGACCGGAGCCATGCCGATTGCCTGGTCGCGGAAAACATCCTGGCCTTTCCAAGTCAGTGTGAACAAGCCGTTCTTCAACTCGACGTGCATGAGGGCAAAATCACTGCCCGGCGTCATGATGTCCGCCTTGGAAAACTTCTTCTCCAAAACTTGGGCGCCGCCCACCTTGATGTCAATGGCCGGGGCCTCGCCGCCGCCGTTGTCATAAATATCGACCGCGACGGTCAATCCAGTTCCGGCGCCTTCCTCGCTGAACGTGCCATCCGGAAGGTCACTGGCCCAGTTGAAGCTGAAACCGTCCGCCGGGTTGCCGCTTCCGCCACCGATTCGCAGCATAAAGTCAGCGACGAACCCGCCCACCGGCGCCCCGTTATCCAAATCGCCAACGATAAACGAGCCTTGCTGGCTGCCCACGGCGTCCGTGATACTAATGTATCCGGAACCATCGACGCCCCCTTGATCCACCCATTTCGCCGGGTCATAGATCGTGACCACGGCGGAGGGATCCGCGTTAAAATTGTTGGTAAATACCCCGGCTGCAGCAGGGGTGAGAAGCGAGGCGGCAAAAAGGCTGGCCAAGCCCAGTTTTACCGACGCTCGTTTTGCGTCTGCTTTCTTCATGATGACCTTTGTAAACGGTTAAGGTGTTAATCCATTCCAAGCGACGACAAGTCTTCCTTGCTGGAAACAAGACTGTTTTGTCACGCACTGTGGTGGTTAAGGAGTTTGCTACATAGTTTTCATGAATTTGTAAACTGAAAAGTGGTAAAAATTGCTGTCTCGTCACTTGACAGCAATATTGCCCAAATAGTTTAAAACTTGCCATTTGAGGCAAAAAACGAGAATAGAATTGGCCGAGGGCTGGGAAGGCGGGACCAATCCCCTATGGCTCGATGGCGCGAATTGTGGTCGGATTGCCGGTTGAAAGGGGGACGATGCTTTCTTTCCCGCCGGGCCATTTGATCGCGATTGAAACCGGAGGTTGTTTATAGCCAAGGATTTGAGTCAATCCGTCTTGCGACCAGTAACCGCTACCGGCGTGGATTTCGCGCGCCGGGCCGAAGGTGCTGGAATACTTTAACCGTATAACTGCTCCAATCCCGGCTGGATTCCCCGGTCGGCCCGCCAACTTGACACAAATGCCGGGTTTGCCTTTTGCGTTCCGATAAAACCTTGTGCCGCCGCTATTTTGCGCCACAACCAAGTCGGGGCGACCGTCGCCATCATAATCCCCGACCGCACAGCCTCGTTGCTCGCCGTAAACGCGGATTCCGCTTGTTTGGCCCGGCACGGAAGTGAACCCGCCTTGGCCATCCCCCTTGAGCCATAAGCCTCGCCCGCCGTCATACCTAGAGGTTTCCGGCTCGGTCCCAAAGAAGTTCTGCGCCAAGAAGATATCCTCGTTACCGTCCCCGTCGAAATCGGCCACCGAGACGCCAAAAGCCGGGGCTGCTTGTGCCTCCAAGGGGAGGGGGCGGGCCTCAAAATGATCCCCCCGGTTGAGGAAGAGCATGGTATCCAAGGTGTTGGCCGATTGCTCCCGAATTTCGGTCCCTTTTGGGCCGAGGATTTCGGTCACGCTGGAAGTACCATACGCACGGTAAGTGGGTATGTGCAATTGTATGAACGGCAACGCCTTGGACATGGTTTCGTAATCGCGCCAAGGCACCATCTTGCTGGAGTTTGTGTCATGGTAGGCCTCCATGACGCTAACCGTGCCATTCCCCTCCCAATCGCCGTAATAGAGGTGCAGAGGGTGCCCCAACATCGGCTGATATTTGGAATTTCGCCCCCAATTAGAGGCCACGATGTCCATTCGTCCATCGCCATCGAAATCTCCCGTTGTCACCCCATTCCACCACCCTTGGTGTTTCTCCAAGCCCAAGTCCTTGGTCGCCTCACGAAAACTGCCTTTTTCGTTAACGTAAACCCGGACTGGCCCCCATTCGCACGCCAAGATTAAATCCGCCTGCCCGTCCCCGTTCAGATCACTGAAAACCGCTCCGCTTACCAAACTCGCCGTTTCGATAACCTTCGTGTTTTTGACGTCCAACTGAAACTGCCCACCGATGTTCCGGTAAATGTGAGAGGCCACCGGTTCTGGATAACGTCCGCCCGTTACTCGCGAGCCGACGAACAAGTCCGGCACGCCATCGCCATCCACATCACCCATAGCCAAGGGTCCCGCGCTGGCATCCAGCCCCGTGACAGCATCCGGGAGAACCCGTCCGGAGGTGGAGTATTGGCGCACGGCGCTTTTGCCGCCGGGCGAGTCCTCATAGTTCGCCGTGGCCACGAGCACGGTGGTGTTTGTGGCGGAGTTGGACCAAACCACCAGTCCCGTCTGGTCCTGTACGGCGACATCAGCTTCCTGCTTGCGTGTGAATCCACCATGCCCGTCATTCAGATACGACGTCAGGTAGCCACCCCGTCCACTTCCAATCACGAGGTCTTCGAGTCCATCCCCGTTGAGATCCACCCATGCCACGCCGGGTCCCAACTGGCTCAGTTTTTGGGTGAGCAACGGTTGGCGTGCCCAATCATCAAACGGCACATCCTCATGGGTATGATTTAGCAGGCGGCTGACATCTTGAAAAAACGGCTCCGGTTCGGTCACTTTCTTCGCCGTTGAGGCGAGGGAGGCGCCGGCCTCGTCGATTTCATAAAGCCGGTTGGGCAAGGCATGTTCCACAACGCTCACCTTGCCGCCAGGCCACATCACCTCCACCCTCATTTGGTTCGTCGTCGAACCAGCGGCGAAGGTGCGGATGCTATCGTCGCCGGAAAGGTATCGTCCGCCGCAGATCATTTCCTGGCTCTGGACCGGCACCGCGCCGCCAAGGATTTTTATTTTGGCCCCGACGCCCCGCCCATTCGGCGCGGCTCCTTTGAGCCGAATCGCAATGCGCGCGGAACCGGCCTCGTTGCGATACAACGCGGCGGAACCGTTGAGCCGGTTCAAGACCACATCGAGATCGCCGTCGTTGTCCAAGTCCGCCAGCGCCATGCCGGGGATCACGCCCGCGAGATTAAATCCCCAGGCCGCGCTTTTGTCCTCGAAGGTGAGATCGCCGCGGTTTCGATACGCGAGATTCCCGGTTTCCAGGCGCGGGAAATGATTGATCCGTTCCTCCGGGCGTATCT
>CAZMLP010000500.1:0-2348 GCA_964566745.1 uncultured Verrucomicrobiota bacterium
GCGGTTTCCTTTCTTGGTGCTGGCGAACAAGGTAAACTGGCTGATCAACAGAATCTCCCCTTGGATTTCCTGCACGGACCGGTTCATCACTCCCTGCTCGTCATTGAAAACACGCAGCCGGACAATCTTGCCGCTGAGCCATTGAATATCCTCCTCCGCGTCTGCTTCTTCGATTCCCAGCAACACCAGCAGCCCGGTGCGGATGGAGCCGCGCGTCGCGCCACCGATGGTCACGCTCGCCTCGGAAACCCTTTGGATGACCGCTCTGATGCTGCCGCCTTTCCAAACTGTTCTTACGGCATGAGCCAGTGTTTGGCCAGGCTGCCGCCGTTCCAGTCGAACTCGGCGCGCACAAATCCCGCCTGGTTTTGCCAGAGCCAGTCGAGCCGGATGATTTGCGTGGAGATCACCGCAAACACCGGCCAGCCCTCCTCGCCCGCGCCACTCGACGATTCCTGGTTGGAGGGGGCCGGTTTGTCGAGCCGGGTTCCCGGCGCGATGGGGGAGCGATATGGCTCCTGAATGGAGGATGGCAAATGCTCCCAAGCCTCCCGGGCGACGTCGTCCTGATGATGCACTTGGGCGACGGCTTGGGCCCGGACTTGCAGGCGCCGTTTCGTGTCATGGAACAGCCACTCCACTCGCGGATGTCCCTGGATCGCCTTGACCTTCGATGACCGGGCGTCCGTGTAGCAGGTCAATTCGCGCGTTTCGCGGTTCACGGCGCGCAAAACCATCGTTCGCGCCGAACCGCCCGTTTCGTCCGCGGACACCAGGGCCGGAAAGCGCAAAGGATCGTTCAAATTGCCCGCCGCCGTGGTCAAAACGTCCCAAACCTGGTCCAGCACATCGTCAAGACTATCAAGCTGCCATTTCATAAAAATAGAGGGGCGGAAGGAGCTTTTGCAGACTCCTTCCGCCCGTAAAGTCTAATCTGTCGCTCCCGCTCGCGCCAGAGGATTACTGTTTGGACCCGATGGTTGGCCCGTCGCCCACCAGGAAATATCCCGAGGGCGGCTGGCCGTAGGCCGCGAAGTAGGCTTGCGCCTGCAGCGCCTTTTGGTTCACGAGGTTGCAGGTGGACCCGTTGGGCACCACCACGGTGCTGGTGCAGGTGGCCGTGGCTCCGGTCGAGTTCGACACAGTGGCCACGATCAAATAAACGCGGCCCGTGCTGCTGCCAGGACGCTCGGCCCGCAGGCGCAAGGTGCCGCCCGCGCCCATGCCTTTGGCATCCGGCGAGAAATTGCTGCAAGCGTAGTAACCGTCATTGCAATAGCCGCCCCAGTCGCTGAAACGGCTCCAGTAGTTGCCGAAATTCCACCCGCCGTCATCGTCATCATCGCCGTCATCCCGGTCGCCGCCGCAAGTGGAGGAGGTGGCGGAGACATCGTCGAGATTGCTGTACACTTTCACCTGAATGGAACCCGAGTAATTGCGACCGCTGGCCGTGAACCCGACATTGACCAGTGAGTTGTCCGCGTTCCACAACGTGCCGGTGGCGACCGAGCAATCCACCGTTGGTTTGGTGCTGCCGGCGTTCACGATGAAGGTCGCGGTGCAAGTGGTGTAATTGCCCGAGTTGTCCTTGGCCTTGATCACTATCTGATAAGTGCCCGCCGTGACCGTGGTGCCCGCCTTGGGGGTTTGAGTGAGCGTGACCGATCCCGAGTCATCGATGGCGGTCACGGAGCTAAGGAAGTTCGGCACCGTCGCTTTGCCATTGGAGCCGGCGTTCACGGTCACGCTTGGCGCGCAACTGGTGATGACCGGCGGCGTGACGTCCTGCACCACGTAGGTGGTGGTGCAGGTGCTGTAGTTGCCGGAGGCATCCTTCACCTTCAATGTGACCGTTGTTTTGGCCACGTTGCAAACCGTGGAACCGGCCGCCGGGCTTTGCGTGACGGTGTAAGCGCCCGAGTTGTCCCGCGCCTGAATGTAGCCCGTGAAATCAGGCACCGTCGTCTTGCCGTTGGCGGACGGGGAGTTGGTGATGCTCGGAGCGCAACTCAAAATCACTGGCGGTGTGCAGTCCGTGACGGTGAACATCGTGGTGCAGGTGCTCGCGTTACCGGCGGCATCTTTCACGGTGATGGTCACCAAGTTCACACCAATCGGGGCCTGTGTGCCCGCCACCGGCGATTGGGTGATGGTCAGGGTTCCCTGCCGGTCGTCCTTGGCGTTCACGGAATTGACGAAGTTCGGCACGGGCGCGGTGCCGGTAACGCTGTCCGCCGACGCGTATTTCGCCGGAGCGCAACAAATGATCACCGGCGGGACCGTGTCACCGCCCTTGATGGTCAATTGGCTGGTGCAGGTGGCGGTGTTTCCGGCGGCGTCACTCACGG
>CAZMLP010000501.1:0-2149 GCA_964566745.1 uncultured Verrucomicrobiota bacterium
CGGGAGTGACGCGCAGGATGCGATCGTTGCCGCTTCCTGAGAATTGAAACGCCCCGGGCGGCAGCAGGCTGGTCAAGTCCGCCGAGGCGGCCAGCACCAGCTTGGTTAGGTCGCTGTCGATGTCCGAGACGGTGAAGGGAATGTCAATGGCCGTTCCCTCGGAGGTGAACCGATTCGTGATTCCCGAAATGGCTGGCGGAATATTCTGAACCGGAGGCGGCCGCACGTTGACAACAAACGACTCGCCGGTGATCGCGCCATTTATGTCCTTGGCCGTCACCAAAATCACCGTGGTGCCAGAGAGACCGGGCGAGGGAGTGATTTTCAGCGTGCGGAAGGTCCCGGCTCCCCCGAGGACCAGATTCGCGTTCGGAACCAGGTTGGTGTTGGAGGAAGTGGCGGCCAAAACCAGCGTTTCAGCCGCGCTGTCCGCGTCGGACACTTGAAAATTAATGTTGATGACGAAGTCAGGCAGGGAGTCTTGGGGCGGTATGTCACTGATCACAGGCGGGCTGTTGGGCGAGCCCACGATCACCAAAAAATTGGTGCTGACCGATCCGCCATCCTGGTCGAGCACGGTCACGGTCAGGTCGCTGAAGCCGGTCCGGTTGTTCGCGGGGAAAACCGTCACGGTGCGGTTCGAGCCGTTGCCGCCAAAAACCACCCCCGAATTGGGAATTACCGAGGGTTGCGATGACGCGCCAATGAGCACCAATTGGTCCACCGGGGTCTCCACGTCGCCAATGGTGAAACTGACCGGGTCGCTGGCCTGGTTCAAAGACAGGACGATGTTCGTAAGGGCTGAAAGTGTCGGCAGATCGTTCACCGGAGTCACGTCCAGACGGAAAGTCTTCTCGGTGAACAAGCCGTCACCATCTGTCACGCGGGTGGTGATGTCCGCGCCTTGGCCCGGTCCCACGCCATAAGCGTTGGTCAACGGGATGAGCGTCATGGACAGACCGCCGCTGACCGGCGTCAGGACAATATTGGAATCGGGGATCAAATTCTGACGCGAGGAGTGGACGGCGATTTGAAGGTTGGCAAAGGGAGTCACGTCATCCGCGATTCCCAAGGTGAGAGTAATCGGCTTGTCCTCCGGCGTCGCTTGGGGAGAGGACGGGTAATTGAGCGTGGGCGAGGTCGTTGAAACACAACTTTGCAAATCCTCAGTGGATAGTTGCAACTCCCAGCCGCCGGTGATCTGGCCGCCGTCCTGCGCGCCCACGTCCGCCACGTACAATTTCCAGTCCCCGCGCGCGTCCGAGCCGTTGAACACCCCAAAGCTGGCTCCGTACGGCGGCAGAGGAGGGTTGCCCGGGAAGGGGAAACTGGTCTGCCAAGCCGTGGATTTAAACGTCCCGGACACCAAAGGGCCATCGGGCGGAAGCGAAACTGCGGCGGCGTCATCCAGCATAATGTCCAGGCCACTCGCCGGAGTCTCGCCACCCGCCGCCGCCCAAAACAACGCCGTTGAACCTTGCGGGCTAACCAACATCATCTGCACATCAGCCGGATGCTGGTGGGCAAAACCATGAATTCCCACCCGTACTGAACTGATCTTTCCGGTGAAACTGGGGGGGACCGTGATGGCGGAAGGGTAAATCGAGGCCGGCCCGAGGGTGGGAATCACCAGCGGCGCCGGATTGGCGTAGGTGCTGCTCAAAGAGACCACTTTGCCCAGCCGCAGCGGAAAGGTCACCGTGCCAACCGGGCTTATGCCGGCGTTGACAGCCACTTGGGCTTGAATCGTGTCACCGGGATTTCCCGTGGCCACAAACTGCAGCACCGCCTCGATCCGTCCGCCTTGCGGGGCTGATCCCGCAAAGAAATCCGAAGCGCGCGCGGAAACCACGCCCCCGCCCGTCATCATGAAAATCGAGAGACCACCGATGGAGTTGCCGGTGTTGTTGGTGAATGCGAAGCGCACCTCCACCAACTCGCCCGGATCAATGCCACCGTTTCCACCCAGCGTCCCGGCGGGCTGCAACGTGGACCCCGGGGTGCCGCAGTTTTCCCGCAGGAGGATGTAGGGGGCAGTCGCGGCGGCTCCGAACGCTTGGGCCCGCGCCCCTGTGGCAAATGCGGGAAGGCAGAAGCTCAAGAGCAGCGCGAGCCGGCGGACCATCGGGCTTTGGAATAAATTGCTCAT
>CAZMLP010000502.1:0-5015 GCA_964566745.1 uncultured Verrucomicrobiota bacterium
ATCGTGATGCCCGACGCGCGCGGGCCCAAAGCGCGGAATCCGCCCTTCCCGTCACCGAGCAACACCAGCCCGCAACCGGCGTCGTGGCGCGAGGTTTCCGCGTCCACGCCAAAAAAGTTCTGCGCGAGGAAGATGTCCTGATGGCCGTCGCCATCGAAGTCCGCCACGCTCACGCCGAAGGAAGGCGCGAACTGGGCCTCGACCTGCAGGGGGCGGGCCTCGAAGTGGTCGCCGCGATTGAGGAACACCATGGCATCGGGCGTGTTGGCCGAGAGTTCGCGCGCGGCGCTCATCTGGTCACCCAGCAACTCGGCGACGCTCGCGTGGCCGTACGCGTGGTAGGTGGGGAATTTCTCGGCGAGCAACGGCATTAGGGTGACAAGCGCCTTGCGGTCACGCCACGGTGTGATTTTGCCAAGGTTTGGATCGGTGGAAGCGAGCAGCGTCTGCACGCCGCCACTGCCGGTGAAGTCGCCGTGATAGAGCAGGGCGGGCGAGTCCTTGCCGGGCGGCTGATCGGTGCGCCAGTTACGGCCCCAGTTTGACGCGACCAAATCGAGCCGGCCGTCGCCGTCGAAATCGCCGACCGCGATGCCGTTCCACCAGCCCTTGAGCGAGGCCACACCCCATGCGGTGGTGACCTCGGCGAACTGGCCGTGGTCATTGTGAAAAAGCCGGAGCGAGTCCCACTCACAGGCGAGCGCGAGATCGGGCGCCCCATCGCCGTCAAAGTCAGTGAAGACCGCGCCGCTGACCAGGCCGAGGTTGGTGAATGTCTGCGCGGTCATCCAAGTTCCGTGCTCATTGCGCAAAATCAGTGACGTGGCGGGTTCGGGGTAGCGACCGCCGATTGACCGGCCGCCGACAAAGAGGTCCAGATCACCGTCCCCATCAATGTCTGCCAACGCCAATGGGCCGGTGCTGGTCAGGCCATTTATTGCCATTGGTAGTGATCGAGAGTCGGCAGAGCGCAACTCAAACGCGATGACCGCCGGAATCTGGGCGGACGCCTCCTCCCAATTCGATTGGCCTGCCAACAGCCGCGTGACGCCATCAGCGCCGGGCAGGGTGACCAAACCCGTTTGGTTGCGCGGATTGCTCTTGAGCGCGGCAACGTTAGTCCATTCGCTGAAGCCTCCTTTGCCATCGTTTTGGAAGATCACGGTCCGTTCATTTTGGCCGCTGCCAATAATGAGATCGTCGCGTCCTGTGCCCGTCAGGTCCGCCCATGCGACGCCCGGTCCGAGCGTGCTCAGCGTGCGCGGCAATAGCGACTGGCGGGCAAAGTCGTCGAACGACTGCGCGCGATGGATATGCTTCAGCTTCGCACTGACATCCTCGAACAGCGGGGCGATCGATTTGGAATCAGCCAGTTCGGATTTCGCTGTCTGCTCCTCCGTGGCCGTGGCCTGGTCAATTTCATAGACACGGTTGGGGCGGGCGCCTTGGACGAGGCTGCGCTTGCCGTCACGCCATCTTACCTCGATCTCCAATTGTGCTGCCGGTCCGGCGGCGAATACGCGCATGGGATCGTCGCTCGAAAGGTAGCGCCCGCCGGCGATCATCTCTTGCGTTTGCGTGACCGGGCCGCCGCTCACTTTGATGCGCGCGTTAATGCCACGAGTGTTCGGACTTGAGCCTTTAAGCCGGACGGCCACACGCGGGGCGGGGGAGTTGTTGCGATAGAGACGGACCGCACCATTGAGGCAATTGATCACCACGTCGAGGTCGCCATCGTTGTCCAAGTCCGCGAACGCCATGCCTTGCGCCACACCCGTCGTGTCAAATCCCCAGGCGGCCGAGCGGTCCTCAAAGTTCAGATCGTGGCGGTTGTGGAACGCCATGCTGGCGACCTCGCGTCGCGGCATCTTGCCCCAGCTTGCGACCCGCCCGGCCACGGTGCCGCGGTTGCTTGCGCTGGCCGTCGCATGGAGCGCGTCCATGTCCTGCACATCGTGGTTGCTGCCGGTGGCGACGAGCAAGTCCTCCCAGCCATCGAGGTCCACGTCGAGGAAACCAACGCCCCAAGTCCAGTCCGTGGCCGCCAACCCGGCGAGTTGCGCGATCTCGGAGTAAGTGCCATCCCCGCGCGCGAGATGAAGTGTGTTGCGCGGAGTCTCGGGGCGAAACTCCGGGTTCGAGCGCGGCCAATCGACGGTTCCCGCGAGCATGTCGGGGCGCTGCCAGGCACGAGTCTCGCGGCGCGGGCTAAGCATGTCCGCGACGAAAATGTCATCGGAGCCGTCACGATTGATGTCGGCGACATCCATGCCCATGGAGGCGAGGCTGACGCAACGCAGGGCGACGCGCGGCGCGGCGCGAAACCCGCGACCACCCTGGTTCAGCCAGAGGCGGTCCGGCCAGTTGATAAAGTCATTGCACACGTACAGGTCGGGCAGACCGTCGCCATTCATATCGCGGAACATGGCGGACAACCCCCATTCCATCGGGGGCGCGCCGAGCGGTTGGCCCTCCTCATTTTGGAAAACGGGCGTGTCCCAGCGCACGAAGAGACTGAATTGTCCGCCCCCCTTGTTGGCGTAAAGGCAATCCGGCTCGCCTCGCTCGACGACTTGCGGCGCGCCCTTGGTGGCGCCGAGGATTGCAAAACGGTGGGCTGGCTCGACGATGGTGGAACCGTCCGGCTTTACGCGTGTCTCAATGCGCAGGCCGGGTGGATTGTCGAATAGAGTGTCGGTGCGGTAGTTGGTCACGTAGAGCGCCAAAGGACCGTTGCCCGTGACGTCTCCCAAGGCGATTGATGTGGCGCCGAACCGGCGGGCCAATCCGCTGTTTTGCGCTTCCGTGAAATGGCCATGGCCGTCGTTCAAAAACGCGCGCGTGCCGCCGCCGAGGCTGTTCACCAGCAGATCCAGCGTGCCGTCCCCGTCGATGTCCGCCAGCGCGCAGCCGGTCGAGGCTTGGCCCGGGCACGCGACACCGGCGTTCGCTGTGATGTCCTCAAAACGCCAGTTGCCTAGGTTGCGATAGAGAACATTGCCCCCCGAAATATGGCAGAGATAAATGTCCACAAGACCATCGCCATCGACATCCCCCAGCGCGACTCCCGACCCGATTTCCAGAAGGCGATTCCTGGCAACCATCTCGTCACTCAGGTCGTTGGTGAAGCGGACGCCGGTTTGCGTGGAAGGAAGAAGAGTAAAACCGGCCTGGCCATTGGCTGGAACGTCGAGCGGGGCCGAGCGGTAGCCCGGGCCGCTCTCCCAAACCAATTCGGCGGCAGCCTGGGCGGGATTTGCGCAAGACAACACGCTTCCCGACAAAACCAGGCAACCCAGCCAATCGCCGAGTGTGGTGTGAAAACGGCTCAACGGCAGTTAACGGATTGCTGGTGGGAGAGTGCGGACGAGGTGGAGGAACGGCAAGGGATTTATGGAGGGAAGGCATTCGTCCCAAAGTGGCAGGGAGGGGGGGTATCCTTGCGTCACTGCAGTTGCTGATTCATGGATCCAGCCGGGCCGGGCCAGGCCCAGTCGTCGTCCTCCGGTTTCTTCTTGTTAAAGGCACGCCCACCATCATCGCGGCCGTTGGGACCAAGGGAATAGAGTTGGAAGCCGCCACTTGGACGACGCGCATAATGAAGATCCTCCCCGCCCACCAAATCCGTCGGGACGCGGTCCAAATATTCCCGCGCAAGCGCACGCAACGCCTCCGGCAATTCACCCCGCGCCAGCCGGTAACGCTCCAAGGCGATGGCGACTCGCGCGAGATTCAATTGTGTTTGCGCCCGCAATGTCTCGGCGGCCAGGTTGTGGACCCAGGACTGGTCGTGCATCCAATTGGCAAGGAAACTGTATGGCTTGGCATGGTAATTTTTGTAGTTGGGCTGCTCCAGCGCCCTGGTGAAGTTCGTCGCGGCCGGGGTTCCCGCCGCTTGGAGAAAGCCCTCCAATTCTTCCTGAATCATCCGGTTGCGCGTGACCTCGTTTTGCAAGAACCACCCGTGCGGGCAAAACGAGACCCAAATGCCGATTTGCCGCTCGACGGACTCCGGTGCGCGGGAATCGCTGGCGAACGCGTTGATCAATTGCTTGCGTCCGCCGTTGTCCTCCGGGACCAGGCTGAGAAAGCATTGCTCCCCGACGCACGACAGTTTGAACCCGGCCAGGAAATCCACCGGGCGCAACGCGGCTTCGAATCTCGCCAAGTCCGTCTCGCGCCAGCGGTGATCCACCAAACCCTCCCACAAGGGTTGCAAGGCCAGCTCCCAGCAGGTGTGGCGGACCTTTTGCGAAATGCTGAACGGCTCCACGCGCAGGTTTTCCGCCAGGCGCATTCCAAGGGCGGTGTCCTCCGCCGCGCCGTCGATTTCCCCGTTTGCCAGCCGCGCCGCCGCGCGGAGTTGGGCCAGCAGGATCAATTTTTTCGAGGTGGCCAGGTGGGGAAGAAGAATGCCGTAGGCGGGCCGTTCGTCATAATGCACCGCGAAACGCGCGAGCGGGCGTGCGCGCGCCTCGGCGGCGATGTTGTCCAGGTCCATGCCGACTTTGCCGAGGGCCAACAGGACGTCCGCCGCGGGCGTTTGCCGGGATGGTGCAACCGGAAACTCCGGCAGCTCCGGCAGGTCGTCCTGGGCTGTTCCCGGGACGATGCCGTAGCGGATGTTGACCTCCTGTGGCAGCGCAAACTTTTTGAATCCGCCCGGAGTCCCCTTGGGGGCCTCGAAAGACTGGCGATAATAGGCCTGCCAAGCGGCCAGATCGAGGTGCTGGCCCGCGAACCATTTGGCCTCTGGGGGAACCTTTCCCCGGTGGCGTGTCCGCTCGCGTGTGATGATGGACCAGTGGTTTTGGCCAGCCTGCTCGTTCCAAACGATACCCGTTGGACCGCGGCTGTAGTCCAGGAGAGACCGGAACAAGGGCGCGGACACAAGATTGGACTGGTCGGGAACCGGGACTGGCACAACGGCCGCCATATCGACCGGGAACCCCTTGGCGATTTGCTCCTGCCGCCATCGCGCCAGCGCGCGGCGACCGCGCCAATTCTCCACCCCG
>CAZMLP010000503.1:0-4337 GCA_964566745.1 uncultured Verrucomicrobiota bacterium
CAGGCGCGCTGCGGCGAGGTTCATGAAATAGGAGTGCGTGATCGTCCGGGAAGGCAGGCTGTTGCTGGCAAAAGCCGCCGCGCGCACCGTGGAGGTGGTGCGGATCAAAATCGGAGCCTGATACGGAATTCCGTTGGTCGCCGTCGGCTCGCTGCCGTTCGTGGTGTAAAGAATTGTCGCGCCCGGCGTGGGCGTGGTGAGGATGAGATTGAAGGGCTGGTTGAACATGCCGCGCGTCACGCTGAAATGCGGCTCCGCCACGCTGTTGGTGATCGTGCTGTCCCCGTTGGCCACTCCCGGCGTCGGCTTCTGGAAGTGGCGCCACTCGCCGTTGGAGTCCTGGCCGTAGGAATAATTGTTCCGTTGGGGAGGATACTTCGGCGCGATCCCGCTCACCACCCGGCGCGGGGATTCGGCGCTATAGAGGCCGAGATATTCACCATACACACTGAGCTTGAAGTTCGTGTGCAACCGGGTGCCTGTCGTGGTCGCTTTGCGGTCCTTGCCCGAGGCGAACACGATCAAATATTGCTTCGCGCCAAGATTGACCGCGGGAAAAGTCCACTGCGCCGGCTCGTCGGGATCATCCGTCAGCGCCCAACCCTCCAGGTTCACAGCGGTTGTGCCCCGGTTGTACAATTCGATCCAGTCCTCGTAATCCCCCTCCTCGTCCTTCAAGCCGTTGGTGTTGGACACGAGAAACTCGTTGATGACCACGTCTTCCAGTGGCGTATTCGGGTCCACTGTGTAAGTCCAACTCGCGCCGGGCGCGAAACTGTTGGGCGGATCGGCCAAGTCCGTGATGCCAGGATTGGCCACCCAACGCACTGGAACCTGCCCCTGAGTAACCGGGTCGAATTGAAAGAGGTAATCCGTGGCGGACAAGGCCGTCACCTCTCGCGCGGACTGGCCATTCACCAGCAGGTCGGACGCGTCCACCCCCGTGACGGGCTCACTGAAGAGAACCTCGATTTGGTTTAACGAGCGCACCTTGGCATTGCCGGGCGGATTGACGGCCGTGACAGCCGGCCGGATCACATCCGCGACTTGGTAATCCCAAATCGCGTTGGGGGCATTTTCATCGAACAGGTTGGGCGGCGCCGCGAGATCCGCAATGCCGTGGCCCGCGTACCAGGTCATCACCGCCGGACCGGACAACGGCGGCTCGAAAGTGAAGGTATAATTGGTGACGGCAATGTTGGTCACCGAAACAGCCGGGACACCGTTCATCCACAAGTCATTGGCGTCCACGCCCAACACCCCCTCGCTGAACGAAACCGTGACGCGCGCCACATTCGTCGCCCGGCCCGGCGTCGGCGAGACCTTCACAATCACCGGCGCGGTGGTGTCCGCCGCCTGGCTAAAAACTGTGACAATTCCCAGCCATGCGAAAAACAGCGCGCGCGCGAAACAATTCATGTGTTACGCGCTAACAAAGCAAATTCAGCGCCGAGATCAACTCGGAATTCGTGGAAGCGAGGCAGTCTCTTGGGTTAATTGACGTTCGCGTCCACCATCTGGCGGGTCAGAGCGTCGCGCCGTTCACTTCATAAATTTTCCCCAAAATTCGCACTGATGGACGAGGGCGGCGTCACTGGCTGGCTTGATTCCTATCGGGTCGGGGGCGTGGGTCTGCACTTGAGCCTGCGAGGCCTTGGCGACAAAGCGCGGCCAGGGCGGCGTTCCCTTGCCGTTCGGATCTCCGGCATGGGCGAATTGGGTCCAATACTGGATCATCGTGGCGGCGAGCGCCATCTGCTCGCCAGTCAGCGGAACGTGCTTGCCCGTCATGTCGACGGGACTGTTCCCGACGTCGAAAAGAAATGGCAACTCGCCCGAATGAGACGCGCCCGGCGCAAATCCAGGAAAGAACGGCATGAGACCGGGCGCGTTGGTGTCCGCGAATTCGTAGGCGAATGCCGGTGCCCGCTCGGCCAGGGCCCGGGTGGCCGTGAATTGCGGGCAAGCGAACATTCGGTCGGTATAGATGGCCGACCAGGCCAGAGTCGGCGACGGGTACCGTGACTTGGGATACTGCGCCTCCACCTCGGGCGCCCGTTCGCCAAAAGCGTCGCGCAGAAGCTTTTGGTATCCATCTTCCGTCATGGGGACACCACCGCCTGTCAGTTGCATACCCAAAGCCAAAGCCCGCCCTTCATCACGTGTATAACCGGAAATCACCGGCACCGCGTTGAAGTGGCCCTCCTGCAGAGCGAGAGCCGGATGGTAAGGCAACACGCGACCACCGTAAGCAGCGGTGGCGAACGCGCGGCTGTGCGCCAGCAGGTTGGTCACGGGCTGGTCACGCAGCCAGCGTAACGCTTCCGGCGAGCCTTTCCGTTCGGGACATCCCATTTTGACAGCCAGCTCTTCCCCCGCGGCTTCGACTTCCTTCAGCGGTCGCCAGAATGATCCGTCAGGCCCCAGATTCGCGGCGTTGGGCGGCCAGCTCGTGGTGACAGCGCCGCTTTGTAAAATCGCGTTGTGGAAAAGGCCTTTGGCAGGCGGGGATGTCAGTTGCGCGCACGCCGCGATGGCGCCGCCAGACTCGCCAAATAGTGTGACATTTTTCGGATCGCCACCGAAAACAGCAATGTTGCGCTGGATCCACGCGAGGGCCGCTTGCTGGTCCAACAGGATAAACGTGCCGGAATCTGGCAGCCCCGGATAACCAAAACAGCCGAAAATGTTCAAACGGAATTCCACCGTCACCACAACGACGTCGCCCTCGATTACCATCCGCCGCGGATCGTAACTGCCCGCGTTCCCGCCGGAAAAACCACCGCCATGCAACCAGACCATCACCGGTTTTGGTTTCGCCTTCGCGACGATGCGCGGGGTGGTGATATTCAGATAGAGGCAATCCTCATTCGTGCTGCCACCCGGCGAATTTCCCAATCCTTGCGCGGCGATGGGCCCCGGCTTCGTCGCGTCCCGGACACCGCGCCATGATTCGGCTTTCTGCGGAGGCGCCCAGCGCAACGGTCCGACGGGCGGGCGGGCATACGGAACGCCCAAAAAACTCATGACGCTGTTGGTTGCCATCCCGCGCAACTCTCCGGACTCCACGCGCACAATCTCACCGCTTGCTGGCGACGGCGCGACCGGTTGTGAGTGAATCAATGCGGGACTTGCCCCCGTTCCCAGCCATGCCAAAAGCAATACGCGCGCAAAACAATTCATGTGTTGCGCGTAACAAAGCAAATCCAGGGCAGAGATCAATAATTTACGGGGCGAAACGGGCGAGTTTACGAGGAACAGGAAGGAAGTGAGATCGCTTCCACGATGCGGTCGGCCTTTTCAAGCTGGACCACTATCTCCGCCACAGATGGACCAGCCCGTCTCATGCAAACGGCAACCGCCCCGTTTCACCCAATGCTAATTGCATGTGGAGCCCGCACAAACTCCCGCTCATTGCCCTATCGACCGCAACGCAAAGCCGGTATTTTTCCTGCTAAAAGGACCCGGTCGTGCCCGCCGTTTCCCGGCGTCAAGCGCCATCCCGGCGATAATGGGTCGGCGGCATCGATATTGATTTCGCGATGAAAAACACATTGCTGTCACGGGGAATCCTTCTGGCGATTGCCATTTTGACCGCCTGTCAGTCGGCCAGGCCCTCCAAACCCCTCCCTGCGACCGCAAACGCCACGGCTCTCTCCACGCGAAACAATTGCTACAGTTTGCTCCATCAGCTTTTGGACGAGCAAAAGGATGTCAGCCTGCTGCGCTTCATCAAACGGGAACCGGATGACTTGAAGACCTTGGTGAAGGCAATTGCCGCCGACTCCGGGAAGGGCGCGAAAATGCTGGAGGAATTTGCCCGGCAGGATCCCGCCATCAGGCTGGACGACTACCGCCTTCCGCCCGGCGAGACCGCCACTCGCGAGGCGGAGGCCGCCACCACCCGGAAGGAAATCCTGCAACGAACAGGCCAGGATTTCGAATTGGCCCTGCTTTTGAGCCAGTTTCAGGCGTTGGGCTACGCCCGGCACCTCGCCAAAGTGGGCGCGGAAAACGACCCGCAACCCGAACGGTCCCGGGCGCTCGCCACCTTGGGCGAGGAGATGGCGCGGCACTACCATCAATTGTTCGCGCTATTGCGCTCAAAAACAAAATGACTCCTGCTGTTTCTGGTTGGGAAAATCGAGGGCCTGCACGGAAGGAACTGGACCGGCCGACCGCCAAACCCGGACAGGAAGCGGAACAACCATGGTAAACAAACGACCTCCTCCCGCGAGAAAGATGGACGAAACCCCTGAATTCAAATGGTGCATCGGGCAGGACTTGAACCTGCAACCTTCTGATCCGAAGTCAGAAGCTCTATCCAATTGAGCTAC
>CAZMLP010000504.1:0-4269 GCA_964566745.1 uncultured Verrucomicrobiota bacterium
AAAGATCCAAGACTCCAGTGCGTGGCGCAAAAACTGACGTTTCCCGTGGATTCACCCATGATGCGGGCCATCATGAAAGCATCCCCGCTGGGCTTGGGCACGGGCGACGCGGCGAGCGTGACCACCCGGTTGAATTTGGTGAACGTGGGAAATGCTCAAATTCTCACGATTCCTGGCGAGGCGCTGCCGAACATCGGCTTTTACCTGAAACGGAAGATGCGCGGAGAACACAACTTGCTGCTGGGCCTGACGAACGACGCGTTCGGTTACATGCTCACCAAAGTGGACTGGGGCAGTTTCAAGCGCTATGATTATGTCAGTCGAACCAGCCTCGGGGAAATGACCGGGGAGATTTATATCGAGGCGGCGCTGAAGCTGGCCAACGATAATCCGCCCGCTGGCGGTGGCGGCGACCGGCGCTGAACGGGGAGTTTTGGCCCGACAATCGCCACTAGACTTCCCGGACCGGGCTTGCTAGACCAATGCCCGAATTCGATTGAAACCGCGCCATTCAGGCGCATCACCGATGGATATTTTGATGAAACGCGATTTATTGGTTTTGTTGACGGCGACGTCGCTGCTCGCGGGAGTGCAAGCGGCGGACAAAGTCCAATTGAAGGACTTGAATGACAAATACAGCTATTCCCAAGGCACTCAATACGGGCGTTTTCTCGAGCGGCAGGGAATGACGATCAACTATGACGCTTTCGTCCAAGGTGTGAAGGATGCCATGGGAGAGGGCGACTTGATGCTCTCGGACGAGGAATTACAGAAGGTCGCGCAAGAGATGCAACCCATCATCCAGGCCAAAATGAAGGCCCATCAAAAGGAGTTGGGGGAAAAGAACAAGGCGGAGGGCGAGAAGTTTTTGGCTGAAAACGCGAAAAAAGAGGGCGTCATCACGCTGCCAAGCGGCTTGCAATACAAAGTGATCACCCAAGGCACGGGGCCGGTCGCGACCACCAATGACCTGGTGCAAACCCATTACACGGGCCGGTTTGTGAACGGCAAGGTGTTTGACAGCTCCAAGCGCCATAACGGCACCTTTGACACCAAGCCAACCGGTGTGATCAAGGGGTGGACCGAGGCCCTAACCATGATGAAGGCCGGTTCCAAGTGGGAACTGTATGTGCCAAGCGATCTGGCCTACGGCGAGCGCGGTCGTGGCAATATCCCCCCTAACGCTACCCTGATTTTTGAGATGGAAGTGGTGGGTGTCAAGCCGGCCACGCAGCCGGGACCGCCGCCGCCGCTGCCCTCGCCCATCACCAGCGATATCGTGAAGGTGCCGTCCGCCGAGGAGTTGAAGAAGGGTGCCAAAATCGAGATCATCAAGCCTGAACAAGTGAAGGAAGAGGCCGCCAAGCAGCAGCAGCAACAACAGCAGAAGAAGTAGCCAGTCCTTTCGGCGCCGCCGCCCCGGGGCTGTTGCCCTTGGGTGGCGGTTGCGTTTTGGCATGGAACCCGGGCGCGCGAAATTCGAGACGGAATTGCAGGTCCGTCCTGATGACATTGACATGAACCGGCATGTCCACGGCAGCCGGTATTTCGATTACGTGCTGGCCGCGCGGTACGACCAGATGGAGCGCTGCTACCATTGCTCCATGGAGGAGTTCCTCCAAGCGGGACTGGGCTGGTTTATCCGGACCGCGCACGTCGATTACAAACGCCCCCTGCTGCTGGGGGAGCGATTTATTGTCCGCACCTGGGTGCAAGAATTTTTCAAGGACGGCGTGCGAGTGGATTTCGAGCTGCTCAAAAAGGGCAACGGCAAGCTGGTCTGTGACGGCCACTTTCATTACACCCTCGTCAACGCGGAGACGGGTCGCGCGGAACCGATTCCTGATTGGGTGGCGGCGAAGTATTCAATTTGAACCGGCCAACTAGACGCCCTGCGCGGTTGACAAACCGGGGCGCCTTGGCGGACTGGTAAGCCCCGGCAGGCTGGCGCGGTCACGCGCACGCGATTGTTTCACGGAAAATGGGCTTGCACCGGCGAAACCAGCGTGTAGTTTTCCCGCCCGTTTGCGGCACGCCCGGTGTGGTCGCGACGGTATAAAGTTTTTGGCGGGTTGGTAGCTCAGTTGGTAGAGCAGTGCCCTTTTAAGGCATTGGTCCAGGGTTCGAGTCCCTGCCAACCCACCAAACCAAACAAGACTTGGCCGTGACAAGAAATTCCGGCAGGATTGGTTTGGTAATGAGTTTTCTGCGACGACCCTATCGTCTAGAGGCCTAGGACACTGCCCTTTCACGGCGGTAGCACGGGTTCGAATCCCGTTAGGGTCGCCAATTCCCACCCATTTGACCCGTTCAAGGCGAGCGAATCCGGAAGCAACGCGCCGGAGCGTCACTTGCTTGGAAATTGTCGAAAGACCAAACCCCATTGGAGGGAGAATTCGTGGCTATCGGCGACCAGGCAGGAGAGTTCAAGTCCGCAATGGCCTCGATCATCATGGTCGCACCGGGAGACCAAATAGCCGTCAACGCCAAGTCACTGGCGTTTGGTCAGTCTTTGGGAATTACCGAAGACTGCTTTGCCGTCCGTCAACCGACAAGGGCGCGGTCAGAACATGGCCTGTGAGCAAAACCACGGCAGTTAAAACGGCGGCTCGCCTCAATGCTTTCGAGTGATCCGTCGAACCGCAAGGCCGCTCAAGGCCAACACCCAGGCACCCGCCCATGCTATCGAGGAAGCTTCCGGGACCACCGTGTAGGTGAAGCTCGGACCAAAAAAACCCGATAGAGCCCCACTCCCGGCCGAAAACTCCGGATAAGTTAGGCTGGAAGCCGAGACATACCGGTCCTCCACAAAGGTGATCTCAGGGGCGAGCGTTAAACTGGTCGGATTGTAGGTGTAATGGTCCGACCCGATTGAGGCTGCGATCACGTGAGTTCCAACTGACAAATCAACTGGAGTGAAACTACGAACGTGCCAGGTTGACTCAAATCCCGTGTTACCGATGGAGGCGGATTTGCCCTTGATTTGAAAGAGAAGTTGGCATGTCATGCGGCTCTTGCGACCTCACAGACAATTCACATCACCGTTGCTTGGTTCCCACAATTGGCAACCGCGATGCGATGCTGAATTGTGCCGCGCTCTGGCTCGCTTCGGCGAGATGGCGGCCTTGCTCTGGGCGGCCCTTTTTGCTTGTCGCGCGGAGGAAGCACCTCTTTCGTTCGATCATCCAGCCGGTCTCTATTCCGGTCCGTTCGACCTGAAGATCGAGACGGGACCGGACGTCGCGAGCATGCGTGTGACGCTGGATGGCAGTGTTCCGGGCAAGAAGCAGGGGAAAAAGCTCGCCGGTCCTTTGCGAATCAACGGGACAACGGTCGTTCGCGCGGCGGCGCATCTGACGGACGGGACATGGTCCGCGCCGGTCACGCGCACTTTTATTTTTCCTGCCGGGGTCGCGCGCCAAACGGGCGAAAATTTGCCCGCCAGTTGGGGTGTGGACGCCACCAACCGGCCCGTTCCCGCCGCTTACGCGATGCGTTTGCCCCCCGACGTGCAGCGGACAGGCACGGCACGGATCGAGCAGGCGTTGCAAAGCCTGCCGACATTGTCGATCACATTGCCGACGGAAGAACTCTTTGGCGCGAGCGAGGGAATTTACGCTCACTCCCAAGAGTCGGGAAAGGATTGGGAGCGCGCTGCGTCCGTCGAATTTATTCCGACGAACGGAACGGGCGGCTTCGCGGTCGAGGCGGGACTGCGCATTCACGGCGGCTGGAGCCGGCGTCCCGAGGAATCGCCGAAACACGGGTTTCGCATTTACTTTCGCAAGAAATACGGGACCGGGGAGTTGAACTATCCGCTCTTTGGCGGCGGACTTGAGAAACACACGCTCCTTGTTCTGCGCGGCGGCAATAACAACACCTGGCTTCATCCCGAGAGCGCCGAGCGCAAGCGGGCGGAATTCGCCCGTGATTCCTGGATGCGCTCCGCCCACGCGGCGATGGGGTATCCCGCCGCCCGGGATCGCTTCGTGCACCTCTATCTGAATGGCCTCTACTGGGGGGTGTATGATTTGGCGGAACGGCCGGACGCGGGCTTCTGCGCGGAACGGCTGGGTGGCGCCGGGCGCGACTATGACGCGCTGAGCGCGGGCAAAGTCATCAGCGGCGATGACGGCGCGTGGAAAGCTCTTTTCGCGGCGGCGAATCATGGTGTCGAGCGCGACACAGATTACGCTCGTATCGGCGAGTTGCTCGATTTGACGGCTTACGCGGATTTCATTCTGCTGAACCTATACGGCGCCAATGACG
>CAZMLP010000505.1:0-1848 GCA_964566745.1 uncultured Verrucomicrobiota bacterium
GGCATGAGCAATGGCGTCACCCTCGCCATCAGTGTCTATTACCGCAGCGGCGCCAACCTGGTCACGCTGGCCTCCACCACCGTCACCAACTCCAAGACCCTCTTTCCCACCAACACCCATCTCGCCGATTTCTCGGTGATCGTCCCCGCCGTCAAGGCCACCGACCCCTGGGCTGGCAAGAGCATCGGCATCCAAATCGCCTCCACCGTCGGCTTTGACCTCCAGGGTGGCTATTGGGACCTCGACAACGTGCGGTTGACGTCGGCGACCGCTTCCACTTCCCCTCAAACCAGCCTCACTGGCTCCGATGTCATCGGGGGACAATTTCACCTCACGCTCACGAGCGCGCCGGGCCGATATGAGATTCTCTCCAGCGCCGATGTCGCCGCGCCGCTTTCCAGTTGGACGAGCCTCGGCGTTGTGACGAATGTTACAGGCAGTGTCCTCTTCACGGATACCAATCAAATTGCTGGCAACCATTTTTATCGCGCCCGGTCCGCGCAATAAGGCGGGTCGCGCGGACGGCGCCGCGGGCTTCACCTTGATCGAGTTGCTCGTGGTCATCGCGGTCATCGCCATCCTTGCCGGTTTGTTGTTGCCCGCGCTCTCCCAGGCGAAAGAAGCGGGCAAAAAAGCCGCGTGCATTTCCAATCTTCGCCAGATTGGCATCGCGATTCACGGCTACGCGGGGGATAATTACGGACGCATTCCCTATGGCCCGATTGCGCCGCCTTTCTCCCATCCGGCAGATTTTTATCCCTCGACAGGCTCGCCCACGAGCCTGCTTTCGATCCGGAGCGGCGCGCCCGTCGGGCTGGGCCTGTTGCTGAAGGATTATCTGGCGCAAACGCCAAAGGTTCTTTTCTGTCCCGGGGCGGACCAGAAAATGGACATGGATTTGGAGCTTTCCCGGGTCGGAACCAACCAGGCGCAGGGCAGCTATTACTACCGGCACGCGGGGGTGACGCAGTTGTTCTTCACACCGCCGGTCGAGCCGGAAACGACCAAGCTCGAGAATCCCGGCACGAACCGCCTGGGCAAACCGATCCGCGCGCTGGCCCTGGACACGCAATTCCTCTGCTCCGGCGAGGTGGCGACCTATAACGTGAAACCTCGCACGCATCACAAGCAGCGGTTCGTTGATGTGTTGTACTCGGATGGCCACGTCTTGTCGCTTCCCAACCGGGATCGCCGCTTTACCCTGGACCTGCAAAACAACGCCGATTTATACGACGCCTTCAACCGGATGCTGGAGGTGTTGGAAAAAGCCGACGACGCCTATTAAAACCATGACAACAACCAGTGCTCCCACGCTGACGCCGGAACAAATCGCCAGTTATCACGAGACCGGGTTTCTCGTGGCGAAGGGTCTCATTCCCGCCGACGAAATGGCGGCGCTGACCGCGGAGGCGGCCAAAATATTCCAGCGCGCCGACTTGATCGACAGCGACAATATCCGCTGCCGCTGGCAAAACCATTTCGAGACCGGGGAGTGCCGCTTCGATTGCTTCGATCCGGTGATCGACCTCGGCCCGGTCTGCGCCCGCGTGGCGCGGCATCCCGCCATCATCGACGCGGTTTCCGCGCTTTACGGCGAGCCGGCCTGCCTCTTCAAAGACAAGCTGATCTTCAAACCGCCGGGCGCGAAGGGCTACGCGTTGCACCAGGACTACATTTCTTGGGAATCGTTCCCGAAATCGTTTGTCACGGTGATCGTGGCCATCGATCCCGCCGGCGCCAACAACGGCGCGACCGAGGTGTTCGCCGGTTTTCACAAGCGCGGCTGCCTCACGCCCATGGATGGGATGTACCATGAGTTGCCTGCGGAGACGGTCGCCTGGTCGCCGG
>CAZMLP010000506.1:0-2605 GCA_964566745.1 uncultured Verrucomicrobiota bacterium
GGGATTGTTAAGCAAGATCGTTTCCTCCGCCACCACTCCGGCGGCGGACACCCGCTCCTGGGACAATTTGCCCAATCTCCTTGGATTCGCTGCCGTTCAGTTGCCACCGGGGCCACAGCCGGCCACGGTTGATTTTATTGACGCGGCTGGACGGGCAATTCCCGGCATGACGCGGAGTGTCACCATCAATGTGCTGGCGCCTCCCCGGGACACAGTGGTGTTTGTCACGGACCGCACCCGTTAAGTTTTTCTGACCTATGAAAAAGACCTTGATTCTCTTAAGCGCCGCCACGCTGGCGGCACCGTTGCTCACCGCCTGCCGCCCCATGGCCGAGGCGGGTGACAGCGCCACACGCACTGTTGTGACCGGCCACGAGGGCGGCGCCTACGCGCCGCGCAACACCACCCGGTACGATTTGGAAAATCACGCCAAGTTCGTCCTGCTCGACCATGACGCGGAGCGCTCGGTGACCTGCTCCGGGTTGCAGGAGCGCTTCACGGATGACGGTCGGCTCGAGGTGCAAGCCAACGTGCGCAACCGGCTCGAGCGCCGCATTGAGGTGCAGATCAATTGTGTGTTCAAGGACGAGCAAGGTTTCTCCACCGGTGACGAGACGCCGTTCCAATCGTTGATTTTGAGCGAGAACGGGCAAGAGACGGTGCGTTTCACCGCGATGAACACGAAGGCGCGGAATTACACGGTTCGCGTGCGCCAGACGCGGTAAATCGACCCGTTGTTTTTGCCGCAGAGACGCCGGGGAGAGCTTCCTGGGCGGGCAGGCCGCCGGATTTTCTCACCCGGACCATTCCTCCAGCGCCTTCGGTTTGCCGAAAATGATCGAGAGGGCCATTGCCTGCCGCGCGCCTTGAGGGCGGCGCGCGAGCGCCACTGCTTGTTGCAGTTCCGCCGAAGCCGTGTGGCGCGAGCGCGGCGAGCCGGCCCGGTGCTGCTCCGTCATTTGGTCCACCGCCGCCAAACGCTGACCCACCTCGCCCGCGAGGGAACTCGCTCGCTCATGGGCGGCGGCTGACTCGCTCAATTTGGCCAGGCGACCGGGGGCGGCGGTTTGCAGCGGGTTTTTGAGGGTGGCGGCTGGCGCGGGCGCCGGGGGGGGAGAGGGACCGCGTTGCGTTTTGACCGGGGGCCCCTCATTCCCGGCCTGGGCACGCCTGGCCATTTCCTCCTTCAAACGACGCACCTCGGCCCGCCAATCAAGCGGCGGCGTGGGGGCTGTTTTTCCGGCAGGACGAGGCGAGGAGAGGGGCGGTGGCTGGCTTTGCCGGCTTGGGGGGGGCGGTTGCCGTTGGGAAGAAACCGGCGCGGGCGGGCGCGGAGCGTTTGGCCTGGGTGTATTGGGCTTGGGGAAAGGATCAATTTGCGGAATCTCGTCGTTCTGCCCGGCGCGCTTTTTCAGCCATTCGGAAATGGCCGAGACGATCACAACGAGGACGATGATGAGAAATTTTTCCACAGTCGCGGGAAACCCAGTTGCCAGTTAGCGGGCTGTCAGGTCTTGGCTCCGGCGGGGGAAGAGCCGCCGCCGGCGATGCTGTCCCGCATGCCGGTGTCCGCCTGAATGTTCTTCATCCGGTAATAATCCATGATGCCCATGTTGCCGGAACGGAAGGCCTCGGCCATCGCCAGCGGCACTTGTGCCTCGGCCTCGACGACCCGCGATTTCATCTCCTGCACCCGGGCGAGCATTTCCTGCTCAAGCGCGACCGCCGCCGCGCGGCGCACCTCGGCCTGGGCCTGCGCGATCAACTTGTTCGCCTCGGCCTGCTCGGCCTGGAGTTTGGCGCCGACATTCTCGCCGACGTCCACATCCGCGATGTCAATGGAGAGGATTTCAAAGGCGGTGTTGCTGTCGAGCGACTTGTCGAGGACAGTCTTGGAAATCCGGTCCGGATTCTCCAGCACGTCCTTGTAGCTATCCGACGAACCGATGGTTGTGACGATTCCCTCGCCCACGCGCGCGATGATGGTTTCCTCCGTTGCGCCGCCGACAAAACGATCCAGGTTTGTGCGGACCGTCACGCGCGCCTTGGCCTTGATGACAATGCCGTCCTTCGCCACGGCGTCGATGGTCATCTTGCCCGAGGCGGCGTTGGGACAGTCGATCACCTTCGGATTCACCGAGGTGCGAACGGCCTCGATCACGGTCTTGCCAGTGCCTTTCGTGGCGAGGTCAATCGCGCACGCGCGGTCGAAGCTCAAATGGATGCCGGCCTTCTTGGCGTTAATGAGCGCCTGCACCACCATGTCAATATTGCCGCCCGCCAGATGATGCGTGGAGAGGTCGTCGATCGAAACATCGAGGCCGGACTTCACGGCGGTGATGCGGTCGTCCACCACCATCCCCACCGGCACGCGGCGGAGCCGTAGCGCCACCAACTCGGTGATGGTCACCCGGGCGCCGGAGAAGAGGGCGCGGATGTAAATCATGCCAAAGTTCATCACGATGATCGTGAGCACAAACCCGATCAGCAGCAGGATGCCGATGATGAACAGGTTCACGGGGATGGGCATGTTTTGCGCCAACAGGCGAGGAGTGTGTTCCATAAATTCAGCGGTTGTTTGGTTGAAAAACTAGACGGCCCGCAC
>CAZMLP010000507.1:0-6719 GCA_964566745.1 uncultured Verrucomicrobiota bacterium
GCCGCTGGCCAGCCAGTGCTGGACGGCCTGGCGCTTGAAAGCCAAGTCAAACTTCCGGCGGGGTTTGGTGGGTTGGGTTTTGATGGAGGGAAGCATACTGGTTTTGCCCAATCCTCTGTCCACCGTTTTGAAGCAACCTCATTGTCCCGGTGGCTGCGTTCGCCGCGCGGACTTGCCGACCGGCCGCCATCCTCTGTGCCTACGGCACGGCGGGGTGATCGTCCGGGACGTGCGCGCGCGAGGCTTGAATTGGGTTGAATTCCATTGAAACTCGATGGTTTTCAAGCATCTCGCAGTTTAAAGATCGGCGATTCTACAGCGAGTTAATTAAATTTGTGGCCGTTTTTGGTGGGGACCGGTCGCCGACCGGTCCGGGAACGTCCAAGCAGCAAGATTTGCCAACGGCGCCGCCGAAGGCTTTTGTCTGTGGCATCCGATTTGCCCGGACGGCTCAGCGAGCCGTCCCCACCTGGCGCCTGCCGGCCTATGTTTCCGGGGAGACCACCCCGTCGGCGCGCGGCTGCATAATTGTTTGATTTGCTCTCATTTCCATTTTCGTCATTCGTGGCGGCCAGGACTTGGCCTGTTGCAGTAAGTAAACTTACCCCAACTTGGCGGAAAGTCCAGCCCAAGCTTTGGTTGGAAATGACCGGGGCCGCGTGTGACGATTGAGCGGGCGGGCTGGTCTAACTGGCATGAAGCGTTGGCGCGATTCGCTTGGCCCGTTTGCGATCGCGGTGATTCTGGGCGTCACGATTTACGTGACCGCCGACCACTCCTGGCGCTCCCTGCTGAAAACTGAACTGCCGGATTTGGATGACCTCACCTTTATTAACAAAGCCATCGACCGGCTGGTGTGGCCGCCTCAAAGCCATCAGAAGTTGAGTTCCTATCAGCGTCACGCCTGGATTCGACAAAACGAACCGGCGCTCCGAATGGTCCGCCGAGGCTTGAAGTTGCCTTATCATGTGACCGATCCGGCATGTTTTGATTTCAGATGCTATTGTCATGAGCATCCGGCGACGGGTCTGGCGGAGCTTTTGGTCCAGGAAGGAAACGAGCGGGACTGGGATCGAATGCCGGACTGCGCCTTGCGGTGCTATTTGGACGTGGTAAAGCTGGGGACCGCCCTCACACACGGCGGGCCAACCGAAGACTATTCCTTTGGAATCCGCCTTTTGGAAAGGGCGACGAGGGAATTGAAAGGAGCCAGAACGCACGCAAGCCGGGCAGGTTGCCGGACCGTCGCCCGGGAATTGAGAATTCTGGCCGGGCGATTGGGACCGGCTGCAAATGCCATTCACTTCGATCGTGTCGTGCTTCGCCACCGGGCGCACGGACGGTGGGAAGGGGCCGCCGCGTATTGCCCATTCTTGCTCGACCGGTGGCTCGGCCCCTCCGAGGCCCGGCTCCGCGCCGGGGAAAAGTGCCAGCGCCAGTCTTTGCAACAACTGGCCAGGGAATTCGCGGAGCGTGCCGTTGAGCTGGAGGCCGAAGATTGGTGAGGCGCGTTCCCCGCGCCGTGAGGAGATGACGACTTCCCCGTCTATTCGTGTGATGTCGTGGCGAAGAGTAATTGGCGTGGCAGCGATTTTGGCAGTGGTGGCAGGGGCTGTTTTGATCATGCCGGCGCGAGATCCAGTCGAGCCGCCGCCGAATCGCAACGGGTATGACTTGATCGTGGAGGCGGCAAAAAAATGCGAGCCGCTTGCGGCAAATCTCGACGATATGACGCCCCCGCAGTTGCAGGAATGGGTGGCCAAAAACCAAGCTGTGTTGGCAACCGTCCGGCGCGGGCTGGCTCTGCCCTGCCGGTTTCCGCTCAATCAAATTGGCTCGCAAGAGTATTCCGCCGCGATTGGACGCGCCCGAAATCTGGCGCTATTGCTGGTCGCCGAGGGGCGCGGCTTCGAGCAAGCCGGGCAACCCGCCCAGGCCGCCCGCAGTTATTTGGAAGCCATTCGCCTCGGCTTCGCGATTACTCAAGGCGGAACCATGTTTCACCATTCCGAGGGTCTCCGCCACGCGCTCATCGGCGGCCGGGCGTTGGACGCGCTGCGTCCCAAACTAGGAGCGGCGGACTGCCGGCAGGCGGCGTTGGAAATCGCGCGGGACATCCGGGGTATTCCGTCGCCAGCGGACGCGATTGAGCGGGACCGGCGGGAGTTTTTCAAGGGGCATGCCGTGTTGCACGCCGTGCTGCGCGTGAGGCGGTGGTTCCCCAACTCCAGCGAGCGATTGACGGAAAACACATTCCTCGGAAAGCGCGCGGGACAACTGGACAAGCTCCGGCAACTCGTGCGCGATTTGGATCAGCGGGCGAAGGATCTGGAGGAAGGCAGGAAACAATAGACTGATTCTGACAAGTCATTTCCAAAAAACGCGCGAGTAATCTGGCTCGCGCGCGTGGTAAAAGTCCCGCCGTGGAAGCGGCTCGTCAGAGCCTCGCCCCACCATCGCGGGCATGCTTGTCGTTCGTCGAGATTTCCATTGCCAACCGGCCATTGGATAGCGAATTCGGCAGAAGGAAAGGCCAACCCGCGACGGTGGGGCGAGGCTCTGACGAGCCGGTTTTTATTTCTTCCAATAGCTAAATTTGCGGGGAGTCGCGACAGTCCGGAGCCGATTGTCAAAATCGATCTCGCTTTGGAATTGCTTTGAAGGACCAAAATAAAACAAACCGGCGGCTCCCTTTCGGAAACCGCCGGTCACGTGAATCGTTAAATCAGGCCGCCTGGCGCCTCAGTGCTTCTTTTCCGAGCCATCAATATGCACGACCTTGTAGCCGCCAATCGACTTGAAGTAGAGGAGGATGCCGAGATAAATCACGGCCATGGTCAACGGGATCATTGAATCGACTTTCAATGTCTTGCGGTCGCCGGTGATGCCCGCCTGATAGATTTTCTTTTCGGAGTCAGAGAGGCCGTCCACCGCCGCCGCCGGATCCTTGCCCTGATTGATCGCTGTGCTCAGGGCCGTCGCCACCGCGCCAGCCTTGCCGCCGTCGATGCCGTGAACCTCGTCAAACATGAGGAACTTGCTGGGGGTCGCCGCCTTGGCCTGCGCGTAGAGCGCCGCGTCCGTCTGGTTCAACGCCTCGCCAGCGAAGCGGTCTTTCGCGTAGCCCAGGCCCGCCGAGCCGAGCAAACCGGCCGACATCATGCCGATGCCGCCCATGATGGAGATGGCCACCGCCCCGGTGCGC
This sequence comes from uncultured Verrucomicrobiota bacterium, assembly GCA_964566745.1. Classification (GTDB taxonomy): domain Bacteria; phylum Verrucomicrobiota; class Verrucomicrobiia; order Limisphaerales; family CAZMLP01; genus CAZMLP01. The sequence continues at coordinate 3,206 of CAZMLP010000507.1, forward strand.
GGGAAGCGGTCGCTCGCGACCGCCAGCATCGTCGGCCAGAAGAAGGTTTTGCCAATCGCGTAAACGGCAAGCGCGCCCATCGCGCCGCCGAAGGTCGCGATGCCGCTGACCAGATTCAAGCCAAAGCAGGCCAGGGAGGCGCAGGTGAGCAGCAAGGCCACGGGAGAGAACCCGGCTTTCTTCTCGATAAAGTCCGCGCAGAAGCGCAAGGCGAACATGACCGCCGAGGTAAAGACGAACAGATACTTGCCCTGCTGCGGGGTGAGGATGTTGCCGGTGATGTTCTGAATCCAGCCGTCCGTGCCGAGCTCGACCGCGCCGATCAACGCGTGAGTGAGAAACAAGACAAAGAGGAGCAACGCGCCGGTTGACCACCGGGTGATTCCGCCAATGCCGAGCCACAAAACGATGCCGACGCCCCAAGAGAGATAGGTCCAGCTCGGGCCGGTGAAGAAGCTGCTCTTGGTCAGCAAGCCCAAGGTGCCGCCCAGGGAGTCCTTGACGAACAGGGCGATCAGGAAGCAGACCACAGCGCCGCCGAGCAAACCAACATCCTGCATCATTTCGCCCAAACTAAGGCCCTTCTCGGAAGCCTCGGATTTCGGCATTTTTTGGCCGAAGAACAAGAAGGCGTAAAAGGCGGTGGGCACGAGGAACAGGGCCAGTTGCGCCTTCCACGACCAAGTGGCGCCCAGCAACGCGCCCGCCCAGCCGCCGATCACCAAGCCCGCCGGCCAACTGGCGTGCAGGATGTTCAAATAGTGTGTGCGGTTGTGGGGGAAAAGCGTCGCGACCAGGGGGTTCGCCACGGCCTCCAAAGTGCCGTTCGCCACGGCGAAAAGAAACGTTCCGAAGAACAGCACCAGATACGCGCTGCTCATGTCCATGCCCTTGGTGGCGCTCAGGGCGACCACCGCCGACAGGACGTGCAACACAAACGCCGCGATCACCAGCTTTCCGTAGCCGATTTTATCGCAGACCATGCCGCCGATGATGATGCCGAAGCAAAACCCGGTGAAGCCGGCGCCGGAGATTTCGCCCAATTGCTGGGCGGTAAAGCCGAAGTCAGCCTGCCAGTTGGCCAGAATGCCGCCGCGGATGGCGGCGCCCACGCCGGCGGCCAAAATGGCCATGAAACCGGCGAACAGAAGCCGTTTCGCGTTGGGCACTATACCGTTGTCGTTACTCATAGTTGTGTTGGGGGTTGGTGGGGCGGACCGCGACTAGAGGGTGAAGGGAGGCAACTTCACAATCGCCCCGCCTTTCAAAGCGGATTGGTGCGCGCAGAGGCCGACGCAGGTCCAGTTCGCCGATTGCCGGGCGTTCGGGAAGGGATCGCGCTCTTCGACCAGGGCCGTGACAAACTCGTGCGCCAGGTGCGGATGGGAACCGCCGTGGCCGGCGCCTTGGGTGAAGCTCAGGTGCGTCTTCTTGCCGAGGTCATACACGCCCTTCGTGGTGAAGCGGCGGATGGGAGCGGGGAGCCGCCTGGCATAATCCGGGGCCTTCACGGCTTTCGGAATCTTCGGCTCGGGCAGTTTCGCGCGGTGCATGATCAGCGGCTCATGCTCGACGAGCGGCCATTCCACGGAAACCTTCGAGCCGTAAACGTCGATGCTCTCGCGGTATTGCCGGGCCACGTCGAAGAGGGAGCGGACGATGCGCGCGCTCACGTCCGAATCCTTGAACTTGATGTGCGTGCTCTCGACCGCAAAGGGCGACTTGTAGCATTTCACCAACTCGTCGCGAATGGTGCCGGACCCGAAACAGGAAACATACTCCGCGGTCAGGTTGGCCATCGCGCAAACCGGGCCGACGCAGTGGGTGGCGTACCACATGGGGGGCAAACCGGGCCAATAATTGGGCCAGCCATCCATGTCCTGCTGGTGGCTCGCCTGAAGGAACTGGAGCTTGCCGAGCACGCCTTTGTCGTACAGTTCCTTCATGTAAAGGAACTCGCGGGCGTAAACTACCGTCTCCATCATCATGTATTTGAGACCGGTCTTCTTCACCAGCTCGACGATCTTCTTGCAATCATCAATGCTCGTCGCCATCGGCACCGTGCAGGCGACGTGTTTGCCCGCCTTGAGCGCGGCGATGGATTGCCAGCCGTGGTCGGGGATCGGCGAGTTGATGTGGACGGCGTCCACGTTCGGATCCTTGAGCAGCTCGTTGAAATCGGTGTAGCGCTTCTCGATTTCAAACGCGTCGCCGATCGCGTCCAGCTTCTTTTGCGTGCGCTGGCAGATGGCGTACATGTTGGCGTTCGGATGACGCTGGTAGATGGGGATAAACTCGGCTCCGAAGCCCAGACCGACGATGGCGATGTTGATTTTGCGCGTGCTCATTTTTGAATGGCTAACCCGAAAATTCAATTTGGCCGCAAAGCGACGCAAGACACCCCTTGCGCGGGCAGTTTCAACGGCGGCAATGGGCTGAATGACAACCCGTCCGGCGCCCCACTGTCAACGGGAAAGTTCCCGCCGGACGCTGGGAACAGAGGGTTTTGCGAGGTTCACGGGCGCGTTGATAATCATGGGTGACAACCGGCGGGAAGCCGGTTGCGCGCGCGGCAAAAACTTTTGTGGCGCGCCCGGCCAAGGCGCTTTACGATGCGCGCACACCAAAGCTTGATCGAAAGCGCATCGCCATGAAATTCATGCTCAAATCCGTCCTCGGCGTCTTGTTGCTGGCCGCCGCTCTCCCCGCCGCGGGCGCGGAGCTTAAGTTCAACATTTCCCCCAGCTACTTCACCCTTGGCCCCTGTCACGGCGGCGTGGTGATCGACAAGGCGGGCCTTATTTACGTCACCACCGACACGGAAAGCGGCATCGTTGTTTTCACCAAGGATGGCAAGTTCAAGCGCTCGTTCGGGCCGACGCGGATTCACGGCCTGGAAATCCGGTCCGAGGGGGGCAAGGAATACATCTACGGCGCGCGACCGTCGGATCACGAGGTGATCAAGATTGATTTGGAAGGCAACAAAGTCTGGACTCTCGAGTATCCGAAGGAGGCGGGAATCTACAAGGAGGCGAAGGAATTTAACCCGTGCGCCGTCACCGCCGGGCCGAACGGAGAGATCTTCGTCGCGGACGGCTATGGCAAGAATTACGTCCTGAAATTCGACAAGGACCGGAAGTTTGTGAAGGCCTTCGGCGGACTGGGGGCGGAGGACGGGAAGTTCAACACCTGCCACGGCATCGCGCTCGACACGCGCGGGGAGAAGCCGCTGCTGCTGGTCTGCAACCGCAACAACAATCGCGTGGAATATTGGGATCTCGACGGCAACTTCGTGCGGGTAATCCAACGGGATCTCCGCATGCCGGCGGCGGTGCATATCAAGGGGGATTACGCGATTTTCCCCGAGCTGCAAGGGCGCGTCACGGTGCTCGACAAGGAGGGCAACATTGTCGCGCAACTGGGCGACAATCCGAATGCCTCGCAGCGCGCGAACTTCGGCCTCGCGCCGGATCAATGGAAAGACGGCATTTGCAACTCGCCCCACGGCGCCTCG
>CAZMLP010000508.1:0-10199 GCA_964566745.1 uncultured Verrucomicrobiota bacterium
CTGTGCGGCAGTGACAACGCCCGCGGAAGCGTGGAGGACGCGCCACTTGATCCCGCGACCGATCCCGCGCGGATTCGCGCCTTTTTCGTGCATCCCGAATGGGCGCGTCAAGGGATGGGCAGGGCCATCTTGATCGCCAGCGAGAAAGCGCTCATTACCGCGGGCTTTCGCGTGGCTGATTTGGTGGCGACCCTGGCGGGTGAGCCGCTCTACGCCTCCCACGGTTACCAAGCCGTCTCTCGTTACGAACTTCCGCTTGCCAACGGAATGGGCTTGCCGGTGGTCCGCATGACCAAACGGTTTTCCACCTAAAATGATCGTCGCGTCCCGGACTTGGGCTTATTCCTGCTCGCTAGGCCCCAATATGACGGGTGAAACCCGTCTTCATTCGGGGCGGGAGGTTGGCCAAATAAACTTTGCCAAGAGCAAAAAGCATCAGTTGATTTGCCAGCCGCCAAACACAAAAGTGCTTGGGCGAGAAGCCGAGAACGGGCAGGCAAAGGTTGCATTTTGAACCATCCCGAAGGCAAGCTGTCGAAAGAAAGTTCTGTTCATGTCTGACGCAGGCAATCGTTCTGGCGAGCGCGCGGAACCCGGTTTGCTGGCGGAAATAAGCGAGGTCTGGCGACAATTGCCGGACCGCAGGCTGTTTCTTGTCCTGTTCGCCGGGTGGCTCGGCTTTTTTCATTGGGTGGGCAATGCCGAGCGCGGTTATATCAACACATCTTCTCTCTTCGGTTGGGTTAATTGGGTTTACAGCCAAAATTCTGATGACGCTCACGGGCGTCTGATTCCTTTCGTTGTCCTGGCGTTGCTCTGGTGGAAACGGCAGGAACTGCTGGCCATTCCGAAGGCCCCGTGGTGGCCCGCGTTGGGATTGGTGGTTTTCGGGCTGATGTTGCACGTTTTGGGCTTCATGGTGCAGCAATCCCGCATTAGTTTGGTGGGCTTTGTTTTGGGCCTGTACGGCATTACCGGGATGGTCTGGGGTTGGCGATGGCTCGCAAGGACCTTTTTCCCGGTCCTTCTCTTCGCTTTTTGTGTGCCTTTGGCGTCAGCCTTGCAGGGGATTACTTTCCCGATGCGCCTGATGGTCACCAAGATCACCACCTTGTTGATGGGTAAAATTCTGGCGCTGAATATCATTCAGGACGGCACCCGCATCTATGATGCCCAAGGCAACTTCCGCTATGACGTCGAGGCTGCCTGCGCGGGACTCCGCAGCTTGACCGCCACCCTGGCGTTGACGACAATTTTTGGGTTCATGAATTTCAAAAGCCCGGTTCGACGACTGGTAATGATTGCCTCCGCCTTTCCACTGGCGGTCATGGGCAATGTTGTCCGTCTGAGCCTTATTATCCTTGTGGCCGACGCCTTTGGCCAAAAATGGGGCAATTACGTTCACGACAGCTCTTGGTTAAGCTTGTTGCCCTACGTTCCGGCCATAGCGGGCATCGGTGTGCTTGGTCATCTGCTGCGGGAAGACCGATCCCCGCCGAAGCCCCCGTCTCCTCCACCTGCGGACCGAAACCCGGAAATCGCCCGACAAACCGCGTAAGCTAATGAGCAAGAACCATTTTCCAATGTTGGTCGTGGTGCTGGTCCTGCTCGGAACGACAGCGTTTTTTTTGCACCATCTGCAGGCGGGTCAACGATTGGGGAAACCGGCATTGCGGATCGTGGCCGAAAAGCTTTACGATGAGACCGGAAAAGTTGCCGCCACCAACTCCATCGACTTGCCGGAAAAAGTCTTGGACTACAAATCGAGTCCTTTGGAAGTGACTCAATTGGAATTGAACTGGCTGCCTCCGGACACGACCTATGGACGCCGTCGCTACACCGCCCCGGACGACTTCATTGTGGATCTAAGTGTGGTGATGATGGGCACAGACCGCACCAGCATCCATAAACCCCAGTATTGCCTTGCGGGGCAGGGTTTTGGAATCGATCAAATGGAACTTACCAGCATCACCATTGAGCGGCCCCGCCGGTACGAGCTTCCGGTCATGAAAGTGACCACTTCCAAGGCAATAACCGGGGCCAACGGCGCGAAAACCGTCTTGCACGGTTATTTTGTTTACTGGTTTGTGGCGGACAATCTCCTGACGGCGGACCACAGCCAGCGAATGTGGTGGATGGCGCGTGATTTGGTGCTGAACGGCGTTTTGGATCGCTGGGCTTACGTGTCGTATTTCGTGATCAGCCCGCCGGGCAAGGAATCGGCCACTTATGAGCGTCTCAAGCAATTTATCGCCACTTCCGTGCCCGAATTTCAATTGACCACCGGCGGGCCGGTGGCTGCCGGGCCCGCGTCTCGCAACTTGGAAAGGGCCGGACATGCACTTTAAAGTTTACCTTTCCACCGGGTTGTCCCCTAAATAGCCCGCTCTTATGCTGCGCCGTCAAAGGCAAATTCACACCCAAATCCACAAACTTGTGGATGCAGGGTTGTTTGCCTTGGGGCTGCGGCTCTCCCACTGGATTCGCGAGACTTCCGGCATCAGCATTTTCGGCGGGAGCAAGGAGATCCAGGCTTTCGAGCAATATATCTGGATATTTTTATTACTGATCCCGTTGACTCCGTTTTTGTTGGACATGCAGGGCTTCTACCGGCGTCCGCTGCTCAGTTCCCGGCGGCAAACTGCCTGGCAGCTTTCTTGGGCCTGTTTTTGGGCCACGATGGCGATCATTCTGTTCATGTTTTTGCTGCGCATTCAACTGGCCCGCGCGGTCTTCATCCTGTTTGGCCCGATCAGTTTTGCCCTGGTCTTTCTCAAGGAAGAGATCATCCGGCACTGGCTTTCGAGCGAATTTGGCCATATGCAGGCCCAGAAGCGGCTGATTCTCGCCGGGACCATCGAGGATACCAAACGTTTTCGAAGCGAGCTTAAAACCCATTCGCGCGAGGAAATGGAAATCGCCGCGGAGATTGACCTTAACTCCGTTTCCATTGAGGAGTTGGTGGAGTTGTTGCATGAAAAATCGGTCAACGCGGTGATTTTGAGCGGCAAGCACACTTACTTTGGTCAAATCGAGAAGGCCATCCAGGCGTGTGAGTTGGAGGGGGTGGAGGTTTGGCTGCTCGCCGATTTCTTTAAAACCCAGATTTCCCAGACCACAGTCGATGATTTTTACGGTCGTCCAATGATGGTGTTCCGCAGCGCCCCCGAAGTTTCATGGCAAGGGGTGGCCAAACAAACCATTGATGTCATCGGCGCGATTTTGCTCTTGATCGCCACTTCCCCGATATTTTTGGTGGTGGCAATTCTGATCAAGCGGACCTCTCCCGGACCCATTCTTTTTCGCCAATCCCGCAGCGGGCTCAACGGCCGGCCGTTTACGATGCTCAAGTTCCGGACCATGACCAGTGACGCGGAACAACGGAAGCACGAGTTGGCCCAATTAAACGAGATGAGCGGCCCGGTGTTCAAGGTGACCAACGACCCCCGCATCACTCGCATTGGCCATTTCCTTCGCCGAAAGAGCATCGACGAGCTGCCCCAGTTGATCAATGTCATCAAGGGCGAGATGAGCCTCGTGGGCCCGCGTCCGCTGCCGGTGGATGAAGTGCGTCGTTTTGACGACCTTGCCCATCGCCGCCGCTTGAGCGTCAAACCCGGTTTGACATGTCTCTGGCAGATTAGCGGGCGTAATCAGGTCACCGATTTCCGCGATTGGGTGCGGCTGGATCTGGAGTACATCGACAACTGGTCGCTCTGGTTGGATGTTAAGATTTTGTGCCGGACCGTCCCGGTCGTTCTTCTCGGCACCGGCGCTAAATGACTCCGGCTGGCCGTTGCGCGGTTTGATTTTTCCTTGGCTCGTCCACCTAATCCCTTATTCCCATGCCCTCAAAACGCCCCTCCATTTCCAAAAAGTCGAAACGCCAGCCAGCCTCGGTCGTTACCGGCGGAGCCGGTTTCCTTGGCTCGCACCTGGCTGATTATCTTTTGGCCAAGGGCCATCATGTCACGGCGATTGACAACCTGATCACCGGTTCGGTGAACAATTTCGCGCATTTGGCTGGAAATCCTTCCTTCCGCTTCATTCAGCAGGATGTGACCGAGTTTGTGTTTTTGGAGACGGCGGTGGATTATGTGTGGCACTTTGCCTCCCCTGCCAGCCCGATTGACTATCTGGAATTGCCGATCCAGACGTTGAAAGTCGGTTCGCTTGGGACACACAAGGCGCTGGGCCTTGCCAAGCACAAAGGCGCCCGCTTTCTGCTTGCCTCGACTTCCGAGATTTACGGCGATCCATTGGTGCATCCGCAACGCGAGGACTATTGGGGCAACGTCAACACCATTGGTCCGCGGGGCTGTTATGACGAGGCAAAGCGCTTTGCCGAGGCGCTTGTCATGGCCTATCACCGGGAGCATGGCATTGCCACCCGCATTGTCCGCATCTTCAACACCTACGGTCCCCGCATGCGGCTCAATGACGGCCGCGTCGTGCCGGCCTTCCTCACCCAGGCGCTGGCCAATAAACCGATCACCGTGTTTGGCGACGGCAAGCAAACGCGGAGCTTTTGTTATTGTTCCGACCTCATCGAGGGCATTTATCGCCTGATGATGAGTGACGGCGCCGAGCCGGTGAACATTGGCAATCCGCGGGAGATGACCATGCTGGAGTTTGCCCGTGAAATCATCGCGCTCACCGGCTCCCGCAGCCGCGTTGTTTTTCGACCCTTGCCCCAGGATGATCCCCGCCAGCGCCAGCCGGACATTTCGCGCGCCCGCGCGCGGCTCGGTTGGGAACCGGTTGTCTCTCTGCGCGATGGTTTGGAAAAAACCATAGCTTATTTTAAGCGGAATCTGTAGAACACCTCCGCCTTCCCCGTCCAGGTTTGACGGCAGAGGTGTGTAACAGAGATTTTCGCGTTTTGTATTTGACCGGTTATTTGATTTTAAGTAACCAGCAGCCCGACTTTCTCGTTTACGCCCTTGGTTTCGGGACCGCCCGAAATGGAACGATTTTGCGGGACGCGGGTCGTTATAGTTAATGCTGAATTCAAAATCATTTCTGTGTGTCGATTTTGGGGCGGGCAGCCTCAAGATGGCGGAATTTGAGAAGAGCGAGGATGGGGCGCTCCGGCTCAGGCAGTTTGCCATAAAGGCCTTGGGTTTGGAGGGTTCGCAAGACAGCGCCCGCGAGAAGGTCCTGCTGAAGGCCATTCAGGAGTTGATGTCGCAGCATGGCTTTTCCTCCAAGCAAGCCAACGTTTGCGCCCCCGGGTTCCAAGTCTTCTCCAAATTCGTCAAGCTGCCGCCAGTTGACTCGTCCAAGGTCGGCCAAATCATTGAATACGAGGCACGCCAAAACGTGCCTTTCCCGCTCGAGGAGGTTGTCTGGGATTACCAAATTCTTGGCACCAGCGCCGCCGGGGAAATGGAAGTGCTGCTGGTGGCCATCAAGTCCGAGATCGTCGAGACGCTTTTCCGGGTCGCCGAGACCACCAGCTTGCGCTTGCAAGTGGTGGACGCATCGCCTGCCGCCCTCACCAACGCCTTTCGTTACAACTACGGTGACCTTGAGGGATGCACCATGTTGCTCGACATCGGCGCCAAGACCAGCAACTTGCTGTTCTTTGACAAGGGCAAGGTTTATTCGCGGGGCATCAATATCGGCGCCAACTCCATCACCCAGGATTTCATGGGCGAGGCCAAGATTCGCTTTCCGGAAGCCGAGGAATTCAAGATCAAGGAGGGTTTTGTCAGCTTGGGCGGCGCCTACGAGGAGCCGGAGAATCCCCGTCAAGCCCAGGTCTCCAAGGTGGCCCGGCAGGTGATGACCCGCCTGCACATTCAAGTCAACCAGACGATCCAATTTTATCGCGGGCAGCAGGGCGGGGCCGCGCCCCAACGCCTCTTCTTGGCGGGTGGCGCCTCGATCATGCCGTACACGGCACAATTCTTTGCCGAGAAGTTGAACGTGCCGGTCGAGTACTTCAATCCCTTCCGCACGGTGGAGTTGGACGCCTCGGTGGACCGCGAGGAATTGGCCAAAGTGGCGCATTCGTTTGGCGAGGTGGTGGGTTTGGGGCTGCGCAGTTTGGCGCAATGCCCGGTTGAGCTTAACCTCATTCCCAAGAGCCTCCTCAAACGCCAGCGTTTCAACCAAAAAAAGCCTTACTTTGCCGCCACCGCCTTCAGCTTGATCTTGGTGGTGTTTGCGTATGGCGCGTTCTATCAAAAGATCGCCTCGATCAAGAGCGGCGCGGTCGCCCGGTTGAAGGACAAAGCGACCCCATTGCAGACCAAGAAGGAATCCTTGGAGAAAGAGGAAAAAACAATCAAGGATATCCAAAAAGACCTCACCGAACTAGGTGGCATTCTGGAAGACCGCCTCTTCTGGGCTGGTTTCCTTTCCGCGCTTCGCGAGGTGATGATCGAGACTGAATTGCAGACCCGCCAGAAACTCGGCGTGGAGACTGGCCTTTGGTTTGACAGCTTCAAGCCGGAATTGCCGGGCGAGTTGCCCTTGGCGGACGCCAGCAGCGAGGAAAACATGCCGCGGCGGAATCCGTATATGATGTCTCCCGAGCTGATGAAGCGCTATGGATTGCTTCCGCCGGGCGTGACCGTTACCACCACCCCCACCGAGGGAGGGGACGCCGCCGCCGCTCCCGCCGCCGAGGCTCCAGCCAAAAAGTCCGGCTCGACCAACGAGCTTTCGACCATCATCACGGTTTGCCGGGGCATCAACAACACGCGCATCAAGCCGTCTGCCAACAACGAGTTGGCTTTTGATTTCCAAACCCAACTGCAGAACAATCCCTTGCTCAAGTCATACCTCGACACTAGCGGCACCAACTCGACGCGCCTGTCACGCGACTTGGACGTGGTCACGGAAACGGATCCAACCTTCACCTTTGGAGTCACGCTCAAGCTCAAGCGTCCCGTGAAAATGTAGTATGGCCTGGGTCAAAAGAAACCTGTTCATGTTGGTGGGGGGTATCATCGCCTTGGCCTTGCTCGGGGTGGCGGGCTGGTATCTCTATGATTCAATTCAAACGGACAATGACGTCGCGGCGCAGTTGCAGACCGCCACGGACGATTTGAAAGCGCTCGTGGAACGCGATCCCCATCCAGGCAATGAGCGCGTGGACAACATCGGGGCGGCCAAGGCCGAGGTGAAGCGCCTTGCGGCCTTGAAAAAGGATTTGCAGGCATTTTTCGCGGTGGCGAATCTCGGATCCACCAACCAGGCAAGGCTCAATCCGGCCCAGTTCAAGGTTTTGCTCGACAACACCATTGACGAGTTGGAGCGCACCTCCAAGAAATACAGCGTCACTCTGCCGCAGCAATATGCGTTCAGCTTCAGTTCGCAGCGCAAGAAAGTGGAGTTCGCCAAGGACAGCCTTGAGGTCTTGGCCACCCAATTGGAGGATATCAAAACTATCGCCAACATCGTCTTCGCCGCCCGGGTTAAACAGCTGACAAGTTTTCGCCGGTCGCCGGTGGCGGATGATCCCATCTTGGGCGGCCCTGACTACCTCACCCGGAAAATGGTCACGAACAAAGTGGCCAACACGCTGACGTCTTCTTACGAGGTCAAATTCGTCGGTTTCAGTTCTGATTTGGCTGCTGTGCTGGAGGGGCTGGTCAAGGCGCCAGGATGCTTCGCTGTCAAAAGCGTTGGCTGGGACCGCTCGACCACGGCGGATAGTGACCAATCCAGTATGATGGCTCCCCAAATGGGCATGCGATATGGGGGGATGGACCCCGCCATGGCGGCGCGTTATGGGCTGTTGAACCGCTATGCGCCGCCGGCTCCGGCCGCCCAGCCCGGTAACTCCGCAGCTCCCCCCAAGACCGGGATATTCCTGGACGAAAACAAGGTTGATTTCACGCTCCACATCGACACGGTGAGACTTTTGGAAGCGCCCAAGAAATAGCTCATGGATTTTGTCAAGAAACACTACGAGAAGATACTGTTGAGCTTGGTTTTGCTGGGTTTGGCGGCCGCTGCCGCCCTTATGCCGCTCCAAGTCTCCTCGGTGGAGGGCACATTGGAGCAGGTGGAGAAGGCTCTTTTGGACCCGAACAAACCGAAGCTTTTCAAGCCGGTCAACACCACCACCAATGAGGCGGTTTTGGCCAGCTTGCGGGCGGCTCCGCAAGTCACTCTGACCGGCACAAACAACTTGGTGAATCCGGTGCGGTGGGTGCGCAAATCCGACGGCATGGTCATCAAGGTCGCTTCCGGCAATGAGTTTGGCCCCTCGGCGGTGCAGGTGGACAAGATTATTCCCCTGTATCTGCGTATCGCCTACGAGGGCACGGCCGGCACGGGCGAAAACATGCGCTATCAATTCATCGTCACACGCGAGGCGGACAAGATGGTGAGCAAACGGCGGCCCTCATCCGTTTACGCGAGTCCCGGCGCGAAAAATGACGTGTTTCTCTTGAAGGAAGTAAAGGGACCGAAAGAGGATCCCACGGAATTTGTCATTGTGCTCAACGATGGCAATCAAACGGTCAACTTGGTGAAGGGCAAAGAATACAGCCGGGTGGCTGACTACGCCGCGGATTTGCGTTACCCGCCGGAGAATTTGGTGTTTCCGCCGGCCAGAAGACGCGACGACATTCTCAGATTTGGCCAGGACAAGGAGACCTACAATATCGTTGCCATTACCGACCATGACGTGACATTGTCGGCCAAATCTAACAGCAAAAACACCACCGTTAGCCTGAAAACTGCTCCGTAAGGCCGTTCCATTTTCATTTCAACGTGATCAAACCCATGACCAAAGCAGTTACTACCACCCTCAGCTTGGCCGTCCTGTTGGCGGCGGTATCGTCTGTTAGCGCGCAGCCGGCGGCCGACATCGCCAAAGAGGAGGCGGTCGTCCGTCAAGAGGCCGTCATCCTGCTGCGGCAGACCATCAAACAAGCCCAGGAGGCGCAGAAGAAAAACGATCTGGAGGCCGCCGCCAAGCTCTACGAGGAGGCATACAACTGGGTTCAGCGTGTCGGCGTGGGCATTGAAAAAGAGCGCAAGGACACGGTGACCGGGTTGGTTTCCGTGCGCATGCAACTCGCCGCCCACGCTCAAAAGCGCTTGGACTATCAAGAGGCGGACACGCAGGTCAACCGGGCGTTGCGGGTTGACCCGCAAGATGAGAAGGCGATTGCGTTCAAAAAAGAGAATGACCGGAAACTGGAGTCGATCAAAGGCCGGCGGCCCAGCAAGGAGATTGTGGCCCGCGAGCCGGAAATCATGGACGAGAAAGTCAAAAACTCGACCTTGGTGCAAGATGGCAAGGTGCTTTTTGAATTGGGCAAACTGGACGAGGCTGAAGCCAAGTTCAAGCTGGCGGCCAAGCAGGACCCCGAGAGCCGCCCCGCGTTTTATTACCTGCAGTTGATTAGCGAGGCCCGCTATTCCCAGGAGGCGCGCAAGCGCGAGGTCAATGCCAAGGAGGCGATTGTAAAGGTTGAGCGGGCGTGGAATGTGGCCAAGCCCGGCGAGGGACTGCCGATGAGCAATCCGTTTACGCGCACGAACACGGTGTACACGAGCTCGGGACGCACGGTTATTTTTGACAAGCTCAACCGCATCGTTATTGACGAGGCTTTCTTCCCCGGAGTCAGCCTCGCGGATGTGGCCAAATTTCTCAAAGAGCAATCCTTGAAGCGGGATCCGGACAAGCAGGGTCTCAATTTCATGGTGAGCTCCTCCTTGGACTCGCGGACCCAGCCCAATTTGGGCGGGCCCCAGTTCCCGGGCCAGTTCGGTTTCCAGCCCCAAGTCGACGCCAATGGCCAGCCGATCACCGCCAATACCCCCGAGCCGCTGGATTTGAACACGGTGAATGTCCGAATCGATCCGGCGCTCCAGCACATCCGGCTGGCGGATCTTTTGGAGGCAATCACCATGGCGTCCGACAAGCCGATCAAGTTTTCCGTCACGGATTACGCTATCATTTTCTCCACCAAGGTGCAGGAGCCGCAGGAACTCATTACTCGCGTGTTCAAGGTGAATCCGAACACTTTTATTCAAGGCTTGGAGAGCGTGAGCGGACTGGTGCTCGACTATAACTCCTCGCAGGGGGGCCAAGGTGGCGCGGGTGGTGCCGGTGGCGGTGCAGGTGGTGCGGGTGGCCAGACCGGGACAGGCGGCGGTGTGTTCACCATTCCATTGATCAACGTCACCGGGTCCTCAATCGGTGGCCAAGGCGGCGTGGGTGGCGGCGG
>CAZMLP010000509.1:0-4213 GCA_964566745.1 uncultured Verrucomicrobiota bacterium
TCCGTCGAAACCGTCTCCGGGTTCGAGTTCACCATCAACGTCTCGAAGCCGTCTTCCTTCAACGCGAAAGCGGCGTGGACGCAGCAATAGTCAAATTCAATGCCCTGGCCTATCCGGTTCGGCCCGCCGCCGAGAATCATCACCTTGCGGCGGTCGTTGGGCTTCACCTCGTCGTCGCCCCGGTCGTAGGTCGAGTAGTAGTAAGGCGTGTACGCCTCAAACTCGGCGGCGCAGGTGTCCACCAACCGGTAGCTGGGTATCAGTCCCAACCGTTTCCGCTCGGCGCGCACTGCGTCCTCGGTCTGGCCGGTCAAATGGGCAATTTGGCGGTCGGAAAAACCGAGCGACTTCGCTTTCGCAAGTTGTTCAGAATTCATCGCGGTAACGGCACGTTCTCAAAAAATGCCGGGGAAGCAAAACGTAAAGGGGAACGGGTGTCCAGTGTCGATTCAACGTCACAAGCGAGCGCCCATTATCCGCCCGTAAATGGCCGCTTTTGTGCTTTCCCTTTCGGTATTGGCCGGGATAAATCCGGCACGCATGAAAATCGAGACGCTGCACATCGGCATGAGGATCAAGCACCCGCAATACGGCGAGGGCGCGGTCAAAAGTCTTACCGAGCACACAGCGGACATCCGCTTCGATGACGGCACGACGCGCACCATCGCCCCGCAAACCAGCGACATCGAGCCACTGGAAGCCCTCGCCACGTTGAGCGGCATGAATATGCCGGTGGCGCAGTTAATCGAGCGGACGGTGAAGCAGATGGTTCATGAGTTGGGCTTGGAGAAATCCGAGGCAATCATGAACGAGCTCGCGCCCCGATGGCGCAAAGGAAAAATGGTTCTGCAACCCGCCGACACCTCGCTCCAAGCCAAAGAGGTCGAACTGGACGTGTTTTTTCACAAGATCGTCATGATGCGCAATAATCTGCGCGTGCTGGAGCAAAAGGTAAACGGCAACGAGACGCTCGCCTCGGCGGACAAGTTTGACTGGCAGCAGAATATCACCCGCTGCTACGGCTCCATGACCACGTTCAATCTCTTGTTCAAAGACAAGGAGAGCTATTTTTAAGCTGCTCCGTATTTCGGGTGGCGCCCAATTTGAAAATTTAATAAATTTTCCCAATTCTCTGCAGCGCAATAGGTTAAACATTTTCCCCAAGAGCCGTCTTGCTATCCTCATGACACCGGCCCAAACTTCTGGCGTTGGGTCCCAGAACAACGATGGGTTCGGATACAACGGAACGCCGTGGCGAATGACCAACAATGTCCGCAAATTGAAATTGATGTTGAGCAGCGGCAGGTTGCTCTGGAAATCATGTCTCCACTCAGATTGCGAAGGGCGTGAGAAAAAATGAAATTGAGCTTCGAAAATGGAAACGGTGTCGCCCATGGTCCTGCAAAAGCAAAGCGTGTTGTTAAAAACGGACACCCTACAACAAACCTTGTCTTAAGCGCCTCCGTGGATGGCAATGATGCCATCTTTCCAAGGATTTTGGAGCTTTACGTACGGCCTGGCAGTATTGTCGCCGACGTCACTTATGGGAAAGGCGTATTTTGGCGAAACATCCCGTCGGATGCTTACAGGCTCAGGGCAACTGACATTCAAGACGGCATAGATTGTCGCAAGTTGCCATACAAGGACGGTGAATTGGACTGCGTGGTGTTTGATCCTCCGTATATGCATACCCCGGGCGGCACAGCTCACACTTCCACGCATACCCCATTTGAAACGCGTTACCGGAACAATGTAAGCGGGAACCAGACATCCAGCAAATATCATGAGGCGGTTCTGGAACTTTACAAGGACGGCGGTCGCGAGGCGTTTCGAACTTTGAAAAAGAAAGGGGTTTTTATCGTAAAATGCCAGGACGAGGTGTGCGCCAACCGCCAGCGGTTCACTCACATTGAGATCATGCGCATGTACGAGGAGATGGGGTTCATTGCTGAGGATTTGTTTGTTGTCGTCCGGAGCAATCGTCCCGGCGTCAGCCGCATGGTGCGCCAGGTTCACGCGAGGAAAAACCATTCCTATTTTTTAGTGTTTTGGAAGCAGGCAGGTGGAAATGATCGGTGGGAGCCACCAACGTGAACCCGATTAAACTTTTAGTGGAAATAATAAAGGAGCACGCCCCCGAGGATATTTGGCAGGGGTCGCCAGTTGCTGGCTATCGACAGCTTGGAAATACGAATAGGGGCGAAATCGGCGAGGAATTCGTTAGGAGATACCTGGAAAAGTCAAAGATCGTGGTGACCCGGGGAACTCGTACCGCACTCACAGACATGGGAGTTTTGAAAAGCCATTTCGAGATCAAAACTGCCTCGCTTGGCGCCAACGGAACTTTTCAATTTAATCATGTGCGTCTAGATCGGAAATATCATTACCTTCTTTGTCTGGGTATTTGTCCCAAAGATGTTGTTTTTGGAATATGGCGCAAAGGGGATGTCGCGGAAGGTCGCGCTGGCGCGCTTGTCAGAATGGCAGAAGGGCAATCCATAACTTTCAAGATCACCAAGAAGCTAGTGGATATGAAGCCGGTTCAGGAAATGCCGCACGAAATCCAGCGCCTTGTTGACTCCCAGATTTCAAACTAAGGCACCAACATTTTTGGGCCGCACTTGCCTCCACCAGCCGCTTTGCCACATTCTGACCCCGCATGGGCAACACGTTCGGTCATTTGTTTCGGATTACCACTTGGGGTGAGTCCCATGGTGGGGGCGTC
Organism: uncultured Verrucomicrobiota bacterium; assembly: GCA_964566745.1. Lineage (GTDB taxonomy): Bacteria > Verrucomicrobiota > Verrucomicrobiia > Limisphaerales > CAZMLP01 > CAZMLP01. The sequence continues at coordinate 2,726 of CAZMLP010000509.1, forward strand.
GGCGTGGTCGTGGACGGCTGCCCGCCGGGGATGGAGCTAACCGAGCGCGACATTCAACCGGACCTCGACCGTCGCCGGCCTGGACAGTCCAGAATCGTCACTCCGCGCAAAGAGGCCGATGCCGTCCAAATCCTATCCGGCACCTTCGAGGGCAAGACGTTGGGCACGCCCATTTCGATGTGGGTGAAGAATGAGGACATGCGTCCCGAGGCGTACTCGGAGATGGCCACCAAATTTCGCCCCTCGCACGCGGACTACACCTACGTCGCCAAATACGGCATCCGCAACTGGCAGGGCGGCGGCCGGACCAGCGCCCGCGAGACCATCGGCCGCGTTGCCGCCGGGGCCATCGCGAAAAAGATTTTGCGCGAGCGGTTCAGTGTCGAGGTGCTTGCCTACGTTAAACAAGTCCAGCGGATCATTGCGACCGTTGATCCCGGGCAGGTGAAGTCAAAGGACATCGAGTCGAATATTGTCCGCTGCCCGGACGCGCCAGTGGCCGAGAAAATGATCCGCCTCATTGAGCGGATGCGGAAGGCCGGTGACAGCGTCGGGGGTATTGTCGAGGGCGTGGCGCGCGGCGTGCCGGCAGGCTGGGGCGAGCCAGTTTTCGACCGGCTGGAGGCGGATCTGGCCAAAGGAATGTTAAGCCTGCCCGCGTCCAAGGGTTTTGACATCGGTTCCGGTTTTGGCGGCATCACTCTGACCGGGCGTGAGCACAACGATCTCTTTCGCATGCGCGGCGGAAAGGTTCGCACGCTCACCAACCGTTCCGGCGGCATCCAAGGCGGCATTTCAAACGGCGAGACGATTTACTTCCGCGTCGCGTTCAAGCCAGTGGCCACCATCATGCATGAGCAAGAGACCGTGGACACTAATTATAAGAACACAACGCTGAAAGGCCGGGGCCGCCACGATCCATGCGTCCTCCCGCGCGCCGTGCCGATGGTTGAGGCGATGACCGCCCTTGTGCTCGTGGATCACGCCATGCGGCAAGCCGCGCAGTGTGGCGGGAAATGATTGTTGTCAGGTCCACGTTTTTACCCGTCGGCAAAAGAGGGGACGGCTTCGGGGGCCCCTCGTCCCACCAACGTCAGAACGTTCCAACTTCGACACGAATTTCAATCCCCACGAAGCAATCGGGATGGAAATCGAAGGCCGCGTGAAATACTCGCGATGGCGCGGCGAGGCTCTGACGAGCCGTTTCCCGATCCCTTCCATATAACGAACCCGAGCCGACCGGCCCCATCCACATCAGGTCTTCTCGATAGTGTCGAAAGTTTTCGCGAAATAACCCTTCTGCCTCCTCAAAGGATTTGCCGAGAAGGTGTTTGGAAGCCGATTACTCGTAAGCGTAACGCCAAGCTTTCAATTACCCACATCTCCTTTGGCCAGAAGGGCGGTTTTCCGCGTTGAACGATTTTTGAAGTTTGTTGGCGCCTTTTCCCGGCGGTTGTGTGAAAAGCTGCGGATGCGAAGCAAAAGCGC
>CAZMLP010000510.1:0-9082 GCA_964566745.1 uncultured Verrucomicrobiota bacterium
GCGGACCGAAATGCGGGCCGTGCATGACCTCGTCCGCGACTTGAGCGCGTTGTTCGGTGATGGCCGCGCGCTGGACGCGATTCGCGCCGTGGCGCTGGACAACGCCAAAGACACACCCGCGCGCCGGGCGGCGTTGCGCTCGCTGATTGACGGTCGCGCGGCAGATTTGGCGGCAGTTTGCCAGAAGCTCTATTTCATCCGCGACCTCGCCGCCACCGCCGCCGAGGGACTGGCATTGAGCGACGACCCGGCCCAGGCGGAGTTCATGATCAAGAATTACGGCCAGCTTTATCATTACGAACGCTCGCCCGCGATGAGCGCGCTGGTGTCGCGCCCCGCGTGGGCGGCAAAGGTGCTCGATGCTGTCGCGGACAAGCGCCTGGCGCGGACGGACATCACCGCTTTTCACGCGCGGCAGATTCATTCCTACAACGACCCCAAACTGGACGCCCGCCTGCGCGAGGTGTGGGGCGAGGTGCGCGACACCGGCGGCGACAAGCTGGCGCAAATCGCGAAATGGAAGGAGCGGCTCTCGCCCGCGACGCTGGCGAAAGCGGATCGCGCGAAAGGGCACGCGACGTTCGTCACCATTTGCGGGACGTGTCATTTGCTTTACGGCGAGGGCAAGGCTATCGGACCCGATCTCACCGGCTCCGGTCGCGACAACATCGACTACCTGTTGCAAAACATTGTCGATCCGAGCGCGGTCGTCCCGGCGGAATACCGGTTCTCGACGCTGGAAATGAAGGACGGGCGTGCGCTCACCGGCATCGTGAAATCGCGCACGGACAAGATCGTCTCCCTGCAAACAATCAACGAGAGTGTGAACCTCGACACCGGCGACATCCGGGAAACAAAGCAGTCCCAGCTTTCCCTAATGCCGGAGGGATTGCTTGACGCGATGGACGAGGCGCAAGCGCGTGACTTGATCGCGTTCCTGATGTCGAGAGATCCACCCGCCAAATGACATGTCGAGGATCAGGTCGCCTTGCTCGGGTTTGCAAGTCCACGTCTCGCCCCGGCCAACGGCACGGCCATCCGTTTGATTTGCATGGCGGCCATTGCCGCCGCCATTCGTGTGGCCGTCGGATGAATGACCATCGCCATTGTTGTCAGGCAGGAAGCCGACTTGCTGGATAGACGCATCCACGCCTTGTTGCAGGAGGTTGTAGAGCCGGGCGCTTTCGGCCTGGACTTGGCCCACGTCGCTCAACTCGGAGCGCAGGGTGATGCTGAACTGGCGGCTGGAGTCACCGGGCAGGCCGATCTTTTTGGAGTAGTTGCATTCGAGGGTGAACATGACGGTTCCTTTCGGTGTGGAGGTGGAAATGACAAAGCCCCGGCGCTTAAGAGCGGGGCTGGGGACGGAGGAAGGTGAATTGAAGCGGGGCGTCGGTAACCAACGTGGGCACTTCAACCCGCCGGTGAACAGTGAATGGTTTGCCTGCTCACAAGCTTATAGCACGGGAAGAGGGGTCATTTCAGCCTGCGAAACTGACATCCGGCAAACCACTGCTTTGGCGCGAGTTTGTTCCTGGAATCAAGTAGCGTCAACCTTACGGCGAGGCAGCTGTTTGAATGAAGAACACTCCGGGACTAATTTCTAAGAAAGGGGTTGGGTTACGAAGCGGTGAATGGAATCTCGGAGTAGGGTCTCTCTTGATATTCAAAAAAGTCGAAATCAGCGGGTTTTGCCGTTCCAGAGATGTCTTGGCAGGCCATTCCGACAAACGCCCCAGTGAAGTTCGGGCACCCAGGAATTGTGGCCTCGTCCGAAAGGATGCTCGCGTCAAATTGTTGGGGAAGCCATCGCCAATCGGCGTTGAGACCCTCGACCCGGTAGCCGAAATGCATTCGCTCGTAATCGACCTCGACCCGGAGGTGCACCGGTTTGCCTGCGGGAATCGCGAGAGGCGGCGTGAAGGCGTCCGCCAGAGTCGAGTCGGGCGTGCTGGTCATCACACGCAGATGTTTGCCAATCGATTCGTCGTGGGAAATGTGGAGATAATGGAATTTCGCGCCGTTGTAGTAGCAGACGAGGCCGGCAAGTTGCTGAAAGTGGTCGGGCTCAAATTCAACGACGGTCGAGGCGCCGAAGCAGTGCGATTGCTGGCGACGGGCCACGAGGGATTGGCGAAAAAGGCTGCCGATGGTTTCGCGACCAATAAGCCGGAGATGGCCCGGACGGGCCGTGAGGCTGAAGATTTCCTCGGGATATGGCGTGCGCAGCCATTGAAAATCAATCGGCAGTTCCGAACTGTCAAAATCTTCCCGAACCTGCCCGGCGGGAAAGGGATTTCCCGGCAGCGATGACGCCGGAGTTTCAATCGTCGGAATTCCTTGTCCGTCGAGCGTTCGCAGCCAGCCGTCCTCGCTCCAGACCATTTTTTGAATGGCCGTTTCGCGACCGAGCGTGCAACGACCGCGATTGCGCAGGGGGCGGCCGCAAAGATAGACCATATAGGTGTCGCCGTTTTGAGTTTCGACGAGGTCCGCATGGCCGGCGCGATGCAATTCCGAATCAGGGCGATGCCGGGCGCTGAGGATGTGTTGGTCCGGGTGAAGCTCGTAGGGCCCGGTCAAATTGCGAGAGCGGGCAAAGGTCACCGCGTGGTTGAAGTTGGTGCCGCCCTCCGCCGTGAGCAGATAGTACCAACCGTTGCGTTTGTAGAGATGAGGGCCTTCCGTGAGCCCGAGGGGCGTGCCATTGAAGATGTTCGTCCGCTCGCCGATGAGTTTGCGCTCCTTGACCGAGTACTCCTGAAGAATTATTCCGGCGAAGCGATTGGCGCCCGGGCGATGATCCCAGAGCATGTTCAGAAGGTATTTGCGGCCGTCGTCGTCATGAAACAGGGACGGGTCAAACCCGCTGCTGTTCAGATAGACGGGATCGGACCAATCACCGTCGATGCGCGGACTGGTGACGAGGTAATTGTGAAAATCACGCATGGAAGCGCCCGAGGCGCCGGCCACACTTGCGCGTCCAAAGCGCTTCACGTCGGTGTAAATCAGCCAAAACAATCCGTCCGCGTAACTCAGGCACGGCGCCCAAACGCCACATGAATCGGGGTCGCCCAGCAGGTTAAGCTGGCTCGCCCGACGCAGCGGACGAGTGAGCAATCGCCAGTGAACCAGGTCGCGCGAATGATGAATCTGCACACCAGGGTACCATTCGAACGTGGAGGTCGCGATGTAGTAATTGTCGGCGACACGGACGATGGAAGGGTCGGGATTGAAACCTGGAAGAATGGGATTCTTGATCATGAAAACTCAGCCACGGTTCGGAGCGGCAATGAAACCATCCTTTTGCTCCCAGCCTTTTTTTAGTTTATAAAGCTGCAAAAGAAGCAGCACAAGAATTGCGGCCACCAGCGGACCGCCAGCGAACGCCAGTTTGATGCCGAATAGCGAGCGTTCCGTTTGTTCCACGTTGGCCTTGTAGCCGAACATCGCGAGGATCCAGCCCGCGCATCCGCCCCCGATGGATATCCCCATTTTCAAGGCAAACAACTGGCCGGCGAAAAACATCGCCATGGCGCCCCGGCCGATGGTTTTCAAACCGTAATCGACGGTGTCCGGGACGGCGGCGAACAGCAGCGGGAGGAACATCATGTGGAAGAAGTTCGCCAGCATGATGAGCAGCAGCGAGGCCACCCACCAGTCCCTTGGCACAACGAGCAACAGGGCGTTGGGGACGAGCGATCCGACCAAGGCCATTTTCATCACGGTGACCTTGCACCACTGCAGCTTTAAAAAGAGCCGGTTGGCGACGAACACCCCGACTATTCCAGCGAGCATCGTCAGCCCCATATACAGCGCCATAAAATTCTCGGGGACGGAGAAAATGCCGCTCAAATGGTGATTGACGTAGTATTTGATAAAATAAGGCTTCACGTTGCCTTGCAGGCCGCCGCGAATTTGGATGACGAGCATGGCGAGCGTGACAATCAGCCATTGCGTGTTGCGGAACATCGCTCCCAAGTCTTCAAGCACGCCGGCTTTTGCCATGCCTCCGGGTTGCTCCTCGCCCGGGTAAGCGCGCTCGCGCGTCCATGCAAAACAGCCCAGCAGCGCCACCACACCGACAATGGCGAGGAGACAAATTGTAAAAGGAAAGCCTAGTTGCAACTGTTCGGGTTTACCGCCGCCGCCCAACAATCTCGAGAGCGGCCAGACAGAAACCGTCACCAGGAAGCCGCCCACCATGGCCATGCCAAACCGCCACGATTGCAGCCCGGATCGTTCATCCTTGTCCGCGGTCATGACTCCCGCCAACGCGGAGTAGGGAATGTTTACGCAAGTGTAGGCGGCCATCAGCAAGCCATAGGAAATATAGGCGTACACCAGTTTGGTTCCGGTCGCGACATTCGGCGTGATGAAAGCTGTAACCGCAAATACGCCATAGGGAATGGCACTCCAAAGCAGCCAAGGACGATAGCGACCCCACTTGGTGCGCGTCCGGTCGGCGATGGCGCCCATTACCGGGTCGATGAGCGCGTCAAAGAAGCGAACGGCGATCATCAAAGTTCCGGCGGCGCCGGCCGCGATTCCATAAACATCGGTGTAGAAATACATCAGGACGTTGATGACCGCCTGATAAACAATGTTGCTGGCCATGTCCCCCAGGCCATAGCCGAGCTTCTCGCGAAAACTGAGATTCTGTTTTGACATTCCGTTCAAGGGCGCCGACAGCCCCGCATGCCGGACTGGCCAAGGCAGAACAAGATCCAGAGGTTGGTTTTTCGGGCGCAGGCATGGACGCCTGCAACGGGTCCGCCTCTCATGATTATTTTATGGCCAGGTTCAAATTTACGGTAAACGCCTTGAATGGCTTTTGATCCACATCGAGAAAACGGGCGCAGAAATCAGTGGCCCCGCCCCCATTGAATACCGCGCAGCGAATTACATTGGGTCCCTTCTTAAGGTTGAGACGCTTTGAAACACCATCATCGATCACCGTTTGCCGGTCACCGTAGATGCCGATTACCTCCTGGCCGTTGACCCACCAAACCGACGCGGCATTGGAGCCGATGGCGAGCCGGACATCATGCATTTCCTCGGGGCAATTGATAATGGTGAGCGCCCAGAACAGGACGTTTGACGACGGCGCGCCGTGCTCGCGCGCGAAGTGATAAAGGTTGACGTTGTATTCCTTGGTGTCCACCGCGTGCCAGGCGAGCTCGGCATCGTCGAGCCTCACCTTGTCGCCCCCATGAGGAATCACAGTGAGCTGGCCCGGGAAGTACTGCTGCTTGACCGCTTCCTGGATCGCGTGGTCCGTCAACGAAGTGTTGAGGCGGATCGGTTCCAGGATCAACCACCGTTGGATGAACGCATCCGCGTCCGGAGGCTTCTCGACGGAAACCGGCCGCGTCAAGGAAACCGCAGGGATGCGGTCGGACTCTCCTGTGGCTGTCGCGACGAGTGCCGCATGGGTGAGGAACAGAGAAAACAATCGGAGTGTCCTGGACGGGTTCATGCGAGGCGGAGTGTCACGGCATTTTCAACTGCCACCGGTGTTTGTCGCCGGACGGATCGACTTTCGAGAGGGTCGCGAAACTGTTGCCGATCGCGCAGAGGGCCAGCGGCTCCCGCGTGTCCGGAACGCTCTTCGGCATGATGCGCCAGGTCCCGTCGGTGAACTGGTCGATTTGCCAAAGCTGCTCGGCCGCGCCGGTGAACGCGGGCACGGTCACCAATTCGCCATCCTCGCCCGCTGCGAGCGCGCGCTCCGTGCCCGCAACGTTGATCTTGAAATAAGGAGAGCCGAGGTGACCGCCCGCGTTGGTCACCGCCGAGACCGTCCACTTTTGCTGGGCCTGATCCAGAAAGTTGGCGAGGCGAATATCCACATTTCCAGTGGGCCAATTAGTGGAAACCTCAGCCACCTTCTGCGCCGGAATCGGGCCTCGGCCAGTTCCCGAAAACATGCCGCCGGGGCCGCCCGGCGCGCCCAGGCCGGGCGGTCCGCGCCGGGGGCGGGCGCCACCCACGGGCATTCCCTGCACGGCAAGTTCAAGCACCGTGCCGGTCCGGGCGGATTCGATAGTATAGGCGCCCTCTTTGAGATTTTCCCCGGCCACCGGCCATCCGTCCTTCCACAACAATGGCCGCACGGCGAGGACACTGGCCCCGCCCTGGTCGAGATCAGCCTCGTAATGGCTGGAAAATTTCTGCACGCCGCCCCCGAGATCGAGCAGGCCGAAATGTCCGGGCCCTATGCGACGACCGCTCGAGCCTGCGAAGAGCGTTCCGCCGCCTTTGATCATATCCAGCCCGGTGTGATCGAGAAACGGGCCGGTCACCTTGCGGGCGCGGCCCACGCGGATATTATATCCGGAATCCGCGCCCCGGCAGCAACTGCCATGCGTCGCGAGCAGATAATACCAGCCGTCGTGATAAATCATGATGGGCGCCTCGCAGTTGATGGCGAGGTTCACGGGCGCGTCGTTCGGATTCAGGCGCTGGCCTGTTTTGGGATCGAGCTCCACCAGGCGGATGTAGCCAAAGTAGGAGCCATAAACGAGCCACAGCCGGCCGTCATTCGGATCGAGCAACACACCCGGGTCGATTGCGTTGCAATCCTCCACACCGTCAGACGCCGCCACGACCCCGCCTTCCTCCCACTTGTAGTTGGGTGAAACTGGATCGAGACTCTTGCTCCAGATAAGATTGATGTCCGCCCGGGGCTGCGCGCCGACGTTGCGCGCGACGTACATGTAGTAGCGCTCACCAATCTGAATGACGTCGGGGGCCATGCCGCGACGCGACGGTGGCGTCCCGCGCGACCACTTCCATCCGTCGTCAGAAACCAAACACGAGCCACCGGTGCCGTAGGTGTAAAACTTTCCGCCGCAGCGAACGATGGTGGATGGATCGTGAATCTGAAATTGTCCTTCGAGCGCGAAGACACACGAGGCGACCAGCAGCAGGGCGGCGATCAGACTGAAGGGCGACGCGAGACCAGGCCAACCGCGCCACGCCCGCCGGATGGAATTACATGAATGCAACACCCCGCTTTGGCGAATCCCGGACCGGACAGTTGAGGATTTCATTGAGTGGCGGGGCTTCTTTTCGCCTCGGCGACGACGGCGTCAAACGCGGGCTTGGGCTTGCCCGCGCCGTCGAACAACAGTGGCTTGCCTTGGGCTCGCCATGAAACCGCGTCGTTTACTCCCCAGAATGTCACCACCTTGATGGAGTCGCGATGTTTCAGGAAGGCCCGGAAGATCCCCGCGTAAGCGTCAGCAAGCTTTTGGTCGGCGTCGCCCACTAATCCGCCCTGGGTGCTGCCAGCATTATTGGCAATGTCGGCCCCAAAACCGCGTTGGCCACTTGCCGCCGTGTTAACGTCCAGCTCAGTGATATGAACCGGCAGACCGAGGGTGGCCAGCTCGGCAATCGCCTGGTTCATGGTTTCGAACGTCGTCGCCACGTTGACGTGCGCCTGCGAACCAATCGCGTGAACGGGAACCTTCTGCGCCTGGAGTGACTTGACCAGGGCAATGAGTTTCTTGCGCTTGACCGGATTCTCCAGTCCATAATCATTGTAGCGGAGGATTGCGCCAGGATCGGCCTCGTGGGCATATTGAAAGGCTTTCGCGATGAAATCCGGCCCGATGATTTCCAGCCAGAGCGAACTGCGCAGAACATTCGTGCTTGGGCCATCGGCGATGGCTTCATTCACGACGTCCCAGACCTTTACCTTGCCCCGGTAGCGGCCGACAACAGTGTGAATATGGTTGCTCATCCGTTCCAGCAACTCTTCACGCGAGGCCCGAGGACCGTTGTAACGACCGAACCCGCGAGCGAACCTCGGTCCCGGCTGGCTGGTCCCCGGCGCATCGGTGCTCGCGGGGCTGGCTGGCGGCGGATTCGTGCCTGCAAACACCCAATCCGGGGTCTGGCTATGCCACACAAGGGTATGCCCGACCAGATACAATTGGTTGCTCTGGCCGAAACTCACAAACGCATCGGCCGGACCAAAATCGTAGCCACCGCCGCCTTGGCGCGGATGAATGAGCTGCCATTTCATGTCGTTCTCGGGCGTGATCTGGTTGAATTGCTCTTTGAGCAACGCAGTGTCCCCGGCATTTTGCTCCGCGCTGCGACGAAAACCCGCGCCTCCCATGACCATGCTCCGATTGACTGCGGAGCCAACCCGGAAACAGTCTCTGAACGCATCCTTCAAGGTGACCGGCGCGTCGGCAGCCCGGACGGTCGAGGTTGCGGCCAGCAGAGCGGTCAGGAAAAGCACCCGGAAGCAGAGTGGGATTTTGCAGGTATTCATTTGATTGGCGTGGCTGGTCACAGAGAGAGCCTTTACGTGGCGTCCTTCAACGGCGCGCCGGTTTTGTCCAGCAGGCGTATCGCCCCCGGCCAGCTGTTTAGTTTATTAATGACTTTAAAGACAACCACATTGATTTCCTCCCAACGATCCTGGCCTACATTGGCGACAATCAGGTCGTGCTTGCCCCCGCGATCGAACGAAATGCCCCATGGATTTCTGAAGCCATAGGCAAAGATTTCCGGGAAACCGTGCTTGCTTTTCACAAACGGGTTATATTTGGGGATGCCATGGGGAGTTCCATGATCCACATCCAGGCGCAGCACATTGCCCAGGAAGGTGTCAAGCTTCTGGCCGTTGCCCTCCGGCGGATGCCCGCGTCCGCGAGCCACGTCACCGACGTCGTTAATAGCCCCGCCGTCACCGACCGTCCAGTACAGGTGGCCATCCGGCCCAAAAGCGATCCGTCCACTGTTGTTGTTCCGATCCGGCTGGATCCGTCTGAAGGCCCGTTCGACTGGCCTGCCTTGGCGTCCGGCCCGGCAAAGTTTGCAGCCTCATCAATGTGCGCCGAAACGAACAAGTCACGATCCGAGGCGAGGGTGGAATGGAGTGCCACGCGGAGGATGTATTCATCCCGGGCGGCGGGTTGGTCGCGCAGCGATTCATGGAGCGCCCGTGCTTGCTCCTCCGAGGCCACGCCATGACACACGGCCGCGACCGCTTCATCGTATTCGCTCGAGGGGTATGCGATTTTCATGTTGTCCCCTCGCTTTTCACCACGCCCTCAACGCA
>CAZMLP010000511.1:0-5034 GCA_964566745.1 uncultured Verrucomicrobiota bacterium
CGAAAGCATGCAGATGCTATGCTCCTTCTTTTTGCCTTGGCGAATTAACACAAACCCGGCGGTGAGCAAGAGCGCGCTGAGATAGTTCAGCGTCGCATTGACGGCGGGCAAGTCGGAAATCGTCATGGCAAAAAAGCTGGCGCGATCACTCCTCTTTCAACAACCGGTCGATCGCTTTCAAAATCTGCGCGCGGCTTGCGGGCTCATCCCCGTCAAACGCGGCGCGGAGCCGTCCGGTTTGGTCCACAACCACGAAAAGGGTGCTGTGAATGAACCGGTCGGAGGCGTTCTCTTGCTCCGTGGCATCTTTTTCCTTGGCGATCAATTTCAAGCCGTCCTGGATCAAATGCACGATGCCAGGCTTGTCGCCGGTCAGGAACGTCCAGCGATTGAAATCGGCGTGGAATCGCTGCCCGTACCGCTTGAGCACGGCGGGCGTGTCAAAAGTGGGATCGGTCGAAATGGTCACAAGGCGGACCGGCTGGTTGGTGGGCAGATCCGCCTGAAGGGAACCGAAACTGGCGGTTAAACGCGGACAGGGCCCGGCGCAGATGGTGAAAATGACGTCCGCCACCCAGACTTGCCCGCGCAAATCCGCGAGCGTGACGCGTTGCCCGTCCTGGTTGGTCAAGGCGAAATCAGTCACCTGCCCAAGGACTGGAAGAGGGGGCGCTGGCCCGCTTCCAGCATGGGAACGGGCATTGGCTTGGCGCAGGTACCCCGCCAGGATGGCGAGCACCACCAGCGCCAGGCCGCTCCAAACCAGGCGCTGCAGCGCCTTGGATGACTCGGGCATTTCCGCTTGCATACGATGGGAACGGCAATTTTGCCGCTCAGATTTTTGCCTGAAAACGATTCATCCCCGCCGCGCCGGCGAGGATGATCGCGAAATCAAATATGGGGCATTTCCGGTTACTCGAAGCTGGTCGCGCTCTTGCCAGCGGAGGCCGTCTTTTCATCGTTCCATTTCTTGAAGTCCTCGGGAGAGTCCACCGTGATGAACCCGAGCGCCATGCCGAAATGGCCCGTGCCGCAAAGCTGGGCGCAATTGATCTGGTATTTTCCAACCTTCGTGGGCGTGAAATGCACCGGAATGCTCAGGCCGGGAATGGCGTCCTGGCAAACACGCATGGCAATAACCTTGAACGAGTGAATGACGTCCCGCGAGGTAAGGTGGATCAGCACCGGCTTGTTCACCTGGACATGAATTTCGTTCAACGTCTGGATGTCATCCTTGCCGTTGGGATCCTTCTGGTCCAAGCCGAGTTTGTTGCTGCCATCGACAAATTTCGCGTCGGCCTTGCCAAACGTGCCGTCCTTGCCCGGATAGCGCACGTTCCAGCCGAATTGCTCGGCCACCACGCGCATGACAGTGGAGTCTTTTTCCGGCGGGTAATCGGAGACCACTTTCGCCCAGAGCGGCACGGCGAAACCAATCAGCAACACAGCCTCGATCGCCGCCACTGCCACCTCGATCCAAGTGGAGGCATGACCGCGCACGCCCACGTAATCCGCTTTCGGGTTCTTTGACTTGTGAAAGCGAAAGAGCACGTAAATGAAGTACGCCAGCCAGCCAATGAAAAGGGCCAGCATCAAGTAATGCACGTAAACGATCAGCTTATCGACATCCTTGCCGTGTTCCGACGCCAGCACCGGCAATCCAAGCAGCTTTTCCATGTTCTATTGTTGGGTTGTTAAATCATTGGTGGCGGGGAGGGGCGTTTCCGCCATCGCCGCGGCTCTTTTCGCCAAGTAAATGAAAAACGCGGCGAAACCGCCGAGGACAAACACGACCACGGCGAGCAGGCTTGAAATTCCCCAGTTCAAGCCGACGGCGAGCTGGGAGTCAGACTGGCCAAAGCACGCAGCGCAGGCGCTGGCCGACTCGGGGGCAAGCAGCGCGACCGAGAGGAGAGCCGCGACTATATGAAGCAGGGCAGGGCGTTTCATAGGTAGCCGATGCTTTTGAACTTCCGCAGGAAGTAACGGCCGTAAACGAGCAGCGCGACCGCCGACAGGAGCGCGCCGATTCCGTAAACGAGATCCGCCGTCGCGCCTCCCGTGAAATAGTTCCGCAATGCCCAGGCGCCAAGGCCCAGCGCCAGCAGCACCGAGGCGGTCACGAAAACAATATGGAACGCTTTGAGGGACATTGGGATCAGAGATGCGGGGCGTCATGCATCGCCCAAGTGGTCAAAAACATCAGACCGATGAAAAAGAACACGGTCGAGGCCAGAATGCCATAGATCATCTTCTTCTCGGAGAGCAAGTGCATGAAATAACCGGCCACCAGGAAGGCTTTCACACTGGCGATCAACAGGGCGACCGCGATGGTCACCGCCACACTGTGGAAATGCACGTAATACATTCCCACCGTGAGAATCGTGCCCACGATCAGGGCGCCGAAGACCATGAGATACCGGTTGACCGACTTTTGAATATCGTGCGCGTCGTGACCACTCATAAGTATTTAATTAAAGGAGATACAGGACAGGGAAAAGGAAGATCCAGACCAGATCGACGAAGTGCCAGAACAGGCCGGAGATTTCCACCCGGTTGATGTAACGCTCGGGATCCGTCTTCCACATCTTTGCGCCCGGCCCCCAAATGTAGCCAATCACCAGCGCGCCGCCGAAAACGTGGAGCGCGTGCAAGGCCGTGAGCGTGAAATAAATCGCGAAATAGGTGCTGTGCGCGGGCACGAAGGCCGACAAACGGCGAATGTCCTTCGTCTCGATTTCCACTTCCTTGCCATGAGCCTCGTGGCCCTCGGCGGGAGCGACATCCGCGTAGTGATGCGCGTCCGGAAGGAAGCTGATTTTCTCAAGTTTCTTTTGCTTGAGCGTCTGTGTCTTCCAGAACCACGCCGTCCCCTGGCCCTCGATGTGCCCCGTCATCCGCTTGCCGTCATTCAACCAAACCTCATAGTGGGTGAACTTGTCCTTGTACTCGACTGACTTGATGCACAAGAAGCCCAGGGCGCAGAGCAGGGTGACCGCCTGGCAGACGCGATATTTGGCGAAGTTGCCCATTTGCAATGCCGCCCAGCCCAAAACCACGGTCACGCTCGAGGTGATCAGCACGATGGTGTTGAAGGTGCCGATGGGGACGTTCAACAACCCGTGAGGCCAGGCGCCCGGCTCGGCTCCAACCCGCAAAAGGATGTACGAGGAAAACAACGCGCCGAACAACATCACCTCGGAGGCGAGGAACAACCAGATGCCGACCTTGGCATTGTAAAGGCCGGTGTCGCGGCGGGCTTCTACTGCGTAAGGGATTTCCATGAAACGATGCTTCCTTTCTTGATAAAATCAGGCCGGCTGGTTTTGCGGGGTGAAATCCTTCGCCGAGCCGGGAACACTGTACTCGTAGGGGCCGCGATGCACCACGATTGGCTTGTCAAAGTTGCCGTGCGGCGGCGGGGTGGGCGTCTGCCACTCAATGGTCGTCGCCTCCCAAGGATTGTCGGACTCCACCGGCTTGCCGTTGCGGATGCTCCAGAAGAAATTGATGATGAAGCACAATTGGGTAAGGCCGAGCGCCCAAACGGCGTGCGAGACGGAGACGTTCAGGTGAATGATGCTGTCAGCGAGACCGCCGATGGCGTCACCCTGCCGGGCCAGCGAATAGTTCACCCCGCCGTCCGCCATGCGGCGCAACATGCCGCGCATGCCTTGGAGGAACATCGGCATGAAGATGGCGTTCATGAAAATCAAGGACAGCAGCCAGTGCACCTTGCCCCAGAACTCGCTCATGTAACGGCCGGTCATTTTCGGATACCAATAGTAAACACCCGCGAAGAGCGCGAAGATCGTGCCCGGCGCCACCACGTAGTGGAAGTGGGCGATCACGTAGTAAGTGTCGTGCAGGTGGATGTCGCTGAAGTTAAAGCCAAGCGGAAGACCGGTAAGACCGCCGATGCCGAACATCGGCAGGAATGAGAGCGCAAAGAGCATTGGCGTGTTAAACCGGATCGAGCCCCCCCACAACGAAATGAATAAACAGGTGAGAATGATCACCGAGGGAATCGAGATGATCATCGTTGTCGTTTGGAAGAAGGTGCTGATCTTGGTGCCCATGCCGGTCAGATACATGTGGTGCGCCCAGACGATGAACGAAATGAACCCGATGGCGAGGGAGGCGTACACCAGCGACTTGTAACCCCAAAGCGGCTTGCGGGTGTTGTTGGCGATGATCTCGGAAACAATACCCATCGCCGGAAGGATCAAGACGTAAACCTCGGGATGGCCCAGGAACCAGAACAAGTGCTGCCAGAGCAACGGACTGCCGCCACCGCTGATCGGCAGGAGGCCCCCGCTCGAGGTGAGGCCGGTGGGAAGAAAGAAACTGGTGCCGAACACCTTGTCCATCAATTGCATCACACCCGCGGCTTCCAGCGGGGGAAAGGCCAGGAGCAACAGGAACGCCGTGACAAATTGGGCCCAGACAAAGAACGGCAGCCGCATCCAAGTCATGCCGGGAGCGCGCAATTGAATGATGGTCGCGATGAAATTGACCGCGCCCAGGAGCGAGGAGCTAATCAGGAACACCATGCCAATCAGCCAGAACGTCTGCCCGTCGCTGGCGATGGTGCTGGCCAGCGGGGAATAGGAGGTCCAGCCCGCCTGCGCCGCGCCGCCCGGGATGAAGAAGCTCACGAGCATGATCACGCCGCCCACCACATAGCACTGGTAACTAGCCATGTTTACCCGAGGGAACGCCATGTCCGGCGCGCCGATTTGGAGGGGCACCACATAGTTGCCAAACGCGGCGAACGCCAGCGGCACAATCGCGAGGAACACCATGATCGTTCCATGCATGGCGCCGAAGGAATTGTACAAATCCGAGGACATGATCCCCTTGGACGCCACGGTGCCGAGCATCTTCTCCAGCAATCCGCCCACCAACGGGATCGGCTCGCCCGGATGCGCGATTTGCCAGCGCATCATCGCCATCAAGAGAAACCCAATAAAGAGAAAGGCCAGCGAGGTCACGCCGTACTGGATGCCGATCACCTTGTGGTCCGAGGAGAAG
>CAZMLP010000512.1:0-4819 GCA_964566745.1 uncultured Verrucomicrobiota bacterium
GGCAGCGCATACCGGCACGATCATGGGTGTCGAAACTAACGCGATGCAGTTTTATCCGGCGGCCTCGGTGGCAGAGGCGCGAGTGCATCCCGGCCTGTACCAAAGGCGCAACGGGGAACTGGATTTGACGACCATCAACGGCAACGGGTTTGGGTATCGCCTGGCCGAAATGGAACGCGCGCTGCCCGCACCGGTGGTTGAGTGTTGAAGGAGACCGTTCGGTGGTTATTCCCGAGATTTAATTCCGGACAGTGTTGAAAGCCATCGAACGCTCGCGTGATGATAGGCGAGCCCGCAAGCAAGCATGGGCTCAGCGAAGCTTCGCCCCGCTGCGCTTACGACGCTGGCGCCTGGCGGAGCGCTTTTCCGAGATGGAAATGATCATCGGAACCGTCCGGTCAGGAGGCGGGATTGGCAGCGCGAGTTTCGGTCCAGCGGGCAAAAAGCCAGAGAAGGTCCGCGAGGCGGTTCAGATAAATGATGATTTCGGCGTTGGGCAGCTCGCCCGCCTCGCGCAAAGCGCAGATGTTTCGCTCCGCGCGGCGACAAGTGGTGCGTGCCATGTCCAGCGCCGCCGCGTGAACGGTCGCGCCGGGCGTGGCCCAACCGCGATAGGTGATGTCGCGCGCCTCCAGCCCTTGAATGAGCCGGTCGAGTTTCGCTGTCATCGCGGGAGTCACCAGTTGAAAGCCGCCTTGCTGGTAGCGAGGCAAGTCCTCCTCCGCCGTTGCCAACTCTCCCATGAGGATTACCAAATCCTGCTGAATCACGAGGATGTTGCCGCCAATGTAATCCGAGTCCGCGGTGGCTCGCGCCATGCCGAGCGCGGCGTTCAATTCGTCCACGCTTCCGTAGGCCTCGACGCGCGGATGCGTCTTGGGCACCCGCCGGTTGTACATCAGCCCGGTCGTGCCTTGGTCGCCGGTCTTGGTGGCGATGCTCATGCCGTGCAGGGAAGCGCTCTCAGGCGCCCTTGATCTCACAGATCATTTTTTCCAGACGACGGCCGTAATCAACAAAGTTTTGGCGCATGGCGTCGTCATTGGACTTGGAACCCGCGTCGTGAAACACCACCACCATGTGCGGCTCGATGGAAATGCCCCCGTCATAGCCGCCCGCGAACGCATCCGAGAGAATTCGGCGGACCGCCCCATCTCCCTCGCCGGGAAAGGTGTAATCCGCGTCCTTCTTGGCGGGGTTCCAGCGCGCATCCTTCACGTGAATGTGGACGACGTGTTGCTTCACCTTGGTCCAGAATTCCCACGGGTCCTGCTGCGGGCGTGGCGCGGGTTTCGAGTGATCCTGGTTGAAAACCGGGTTGGCCGTGTCGAAGACCCATTTCAGGCCCGGCACATTTTCCAGAAGCTTGAGCGCGTGTTGCCAGCTCATGCCCCCGTAGTTCATGCAGTTCTCGTGAACGGGCACGAGACCGGCGTCGAGGAACATGCGCGTGATCTCGCGCATGCGGTGGAACCGCTCGGTTTCCATCTGGTCCTCACCCTCGCGCACCTTGTAACTCATCACGCGAACGAACTTGGTCCCGAGGCGTTGCATGCGCGGAATGCAGCGGCGCACCTCCGCCAGCGTGATTTCAAACGGGTCCTCGATTTTCTTGCCCCAGTTGCCAATGGTGGAGCCAAAGCAATAGACGCCAATCTTGGCCGCCTCGAGCTTGGCGACCGCCTGGTCAAAGGCCGCGTCCGGAATGTCGTGAAAGTTCGCCTTCGCAAAGCCAGGCACCTCCACGCCGCGCATCTCCAGATGCTTCCAGCCAAGCTCCTGGACCGCCTGAATCTGGGCCTCAATCGTGTTGCCCGCCTCGTCGCCAATGCCGGTGAGTATCATGGAAAAGCCTATTTGTTAAACGACCTCGTAAAATCTTCGCCCGCGATCTCCACCACTTTTTTTTGCAGTTTTGATCCGGCGATCAACTCATTTAACTTGCCCTCAAATTCCGCGCCGTCCAACGGCAACTCGAGGGTGCGGTCCGTGAGCGAGGAGTAGAGCATCGCGTTGGCCAGTTCAACGGAATACAACCCCTCCTCGCCCGGCACTTGGAGCGGCGCCCCGTCAAGGATCGCGTCCACGAAGTTCTGCATCAGGGTCGCATGCGCGCCGGTGGCGTTGTCGATGGGAATGTCGATGTTCCACACGTCGGGTTTGCCGAAGCCGGTTTTGGCGTTGTGGCTGAACTCGATCATGTCCGCCTCGTTGCGGGTGAACATCAACTTGTTGTTCTCCAGCACCACTTTGCCGCGGGTGCCGGCCACCTCAAGGCGGTTGCTGCCCGGCGTTTCACCGGTGGACGAGACGAACACGCCCGTGGCGAGATTGGGCCATTCCAGGTAAATGGTCACGTTGTCCTCGACCTCGATGTTATGGTAGCGCCCCAACTGGCAAAACCCGCGCAGCCGCGCCGGTTGGCCGCACATCCAGTGCAGGGCGTCGAGTTGATGCAGGCATTGGTTGAGCAGCACGCCGCCCCCCTCACCGCGCCACGTCGCCCGCCAGCCGCCGCTCGCGTAATACGCCTCAGTGCGGTACCAGTCCGTAATAATCCAGTTGATGCGCACGATCTCCCCCAATTCGCCGCTCTGGATCAATTTGCGGATACGAATGTAGCGTGGCTCGTTGCGGAGCTGGAACATCGCGCCGAATACTTGGTGCGGCCGTTTTCTGTGAACGGCGATCAAACGCTCGGCGTCGGCCTTGTGCGCCGAGATCGGTTTCTCGACCATGATGTGCAAGCCCGCCTCCAGCGCCGCGATGCCGAGGGAGGTGTGCTGGTAATGCGGCGTGGCAATGACCAGCGCGTCAATGGCGCCGGAGCGGATCATGGTCTCACCGTCACCGAAGACTCGCACGCCCCTGTCCGCGTAACTGGCGAGCTTGCCGGGCGAGGTGCTGCCCACAGCCACGAGTTCCGCGCGGCCAACCTTGCCCGCCAGAAGATAGTCCGCGTGATAGCGGCCCATGTTTCCCATCCCGATGATGCCCAAGCGCACTTTTTTCATGTCGCAACGCGTGACTCTGTGGAAAAGACGCGCAAAGTATCACGGGGAGGGAAAAGCAGCGGCAAGCTCTTTTGTTGGAAAAGAAAAACCTCGTTGGACATGAATCCAACGAGGTGAAAGTGAAACGGGAATTAACCCTGGAACCGGGTTAAACGCTCACCGGTTCGCGGCGGCGCTCCTTCGGCTGGACATCCGGCACGGCGGGGCCGCGGGCTTGCGCAAAGTTAACCTTCGAGCGCAGCAGAAGGGTGCCCAGGCAAAGATCAGCGAGCGGCAACACCACGTTAAAATTCTTGTGCATGTAGCGGTGGTGCAAAAGATGATGGCCATTCAGACGGAAATAGATGCCCGAGCGCTCGATGTTCCGTTTTTTCGGCAGGTGCATGCACCAGTGCATGTACTCGTAGGCGCCATAGTAAGCGCAACTGGCGATGAACGAGCCGGCCATGATACCCCATTTCCCGTTGAAGAGGGCGATCAAAGCGAAAGGCAATTGGCAGAGGAGGATCAATATCGGGCCATTCCACCATGCCATGGGGATGGTGTGCTTGTCCTTCTCGTGAACTAGGTGATAGGTGTGGTCCGCCTTGAAAATTTGATGATGCACCACGGCATGCGCCTTGAAGGCATAATCGAACTTGCCGACTGCTTGATGCATGACGTAACGGTGCAACGTCCACTCGAAAAACGAGCAAAAAAGAACGTTTCCCACGAAGCCTATGGCGGCCCAAAGCAAAAGATCTTGCATGACAAATTAATCAACGTCCCGTCAGGACACGCACCCTGACTGATGAGGACGTTGGGGTATATCGGCAAATACCCGTCGGGGTCAATCACCCTTTTGTGAAAACGATGACTTTTTTTTGACGAAAATACAACGCGGCAACATACTCCATTTGAGGCGTTTGGCAAGTCGCCGGAGATTGTCACGGGCAGGGCAACATTTGGGTGAATATTCCCCGGATTTTCGTCCGTGCCGCCGTCGTTTCCGCCAGGAACGACTCCGCGCCGGGATAGCCGCACCGCACCGCCACTCGATAGAGGGGAGCCGGGTCACTCGGCAACTCCGCTTCTCCCTCAAAACTCCAGCGGCGCAGAATGCTTTCCACGATTCGCAACTTGCAATAGCTTTCGATCAATTCGTCAGCGTCGCGCCTGGGAATTCGGCTTTCGTCCCGCGCGCGATTCAGGGCGCCCAACGTGTTTGGCTCGTGCCAGCCGTGCTCCAGGGAGAGCGCTTGCGCGAGGAACTCCGCGTCCATCAACCCCCCCGTCCCGGTTTTGATGGCCAGATGATCCTTGCCAGGCGGGGTGCGCTCCTTTTCGACTCGCTGGCGCATCCGGGCGATCTCCGCCTTCCAATCGGGTCGATAACTGGCGGCACGGGGTGGCACACGCGCAAAATTGGTCAAAGAGGCGGCCATCTCCTCGAAGCGGCGACCGATGGTCTCGTTGCCTCCGATAAATCGCGCGCGGGTCAATGCCTGGATTTCCCAGAGCCAGGCGCGCCGCTCGTAATATTCCTCGTAGGCGGCAAGCGTGTTGACCAGCAACCCTTTTTCGCCGTCCGGTCGCAGCCGCGCGTCTGTCTCGAACAACTTGCCCGCCTCGGTGGCCCGTGAAAGCAGGTCCATGATCTCGATGGCGAGCTTTTGCAGTTTGGGAAGGTCCTTCGCCTTCGCTTCGGCCACGAACAGAATGTCGAGATCCGAGCCGTAGGAAAGCTCGCGCCCACCCAGTTTGCCGAGGCCGATGATGGCGATGGGCGAGTGGCGAATCTTGTGCCGGCGCAGGGTTACTTCCAA
>CAZMLP010000513.1:0-3484 GCA_964566745.1 uncultured Verrucomicrobiota bacterium
GGACGCGATCCAGACGGCGGGCGCGTTCCCGACCACTGTGGAGCATGTCGATTTTCTCGCCGCCGACGCGCACAAGTGGATGCTCGGGCCTTGCGCGGCGGGAATCCTTTACGTCCGCAAGTCGTTGCAAGAGCAGTTGCGCCCGCCGGTTTACGGCTGGAACAATCTGCTCTGCCCGAACTTCGTGACGATGGAGGATTTCATCTACCGCCCCGGCGCGCAACGCTACGAGGTGGGCACGCACAACTGGATCGGCATGGTCGGCCTCGCCGCCGCGCTCGAATTGCTCCTCGAGGTGGGGATCGATAATATCGCCGCCGAGCTGGCCCGCAAGCGCGCGTGGCTCGTGCCGGCGTTGCAGGCAAGGGGTTACAGCGTCCTGCACGCCACCGTGCCGCCCGCGAACGCGGGCGGCATCACCACGTTCTCCAAGCCCGGCGCGGACATGACGGCGCTGCACCAGCGGCTCGCGGACGCGGACATCGCCACGGCTTTGCGGGTGGACCGCGCGGGCAACCACTACATCCGCCTCTCGCCTCATTTTTACAACACTGACGCGGAATTGCAGCGATTGCTGGAAGTGTTGTAACCTCTCGCATGCCCACCGCCAACGGTCACGCCCTCGAACTGCGCCAGCTCGTCAAGCGCTACGGGGATTTCACGGCGGTCAACGACATCAGCCTTGCCGTTCCGACCGGCTGCATCTACGGATTCCTCGGGCCGAATGGCGCGGGCAAGACGACCACCATCCGGATGATCCTGGAGATCATCAAGCCCACCACTGGAACCGTCACCATCCTGGGCCAGCCCTCGGCCCTGCTGGTGCGGGACCGGCTCGGCTACCTGCCGGAGGAGAAGGGGCTCTACAAAAAGATGAAGGCGTGGGCGGTCATCGCTTACTTCGCCACGCTCAAAGGGCTTGGCCGCAAAGAGGCGCGCCTGCGGGCCTTCACGTTGCTCGAAAAATACGGACTGAAAGATTTCGCGGAAAAAAAGACCGACGCGTTGTCCAAGGGCATGGGGCAAAAAGTCCAGATGCTCGCCTCCATCGCGCATGATCCGGAACTGGTGATCCTCGACGAGCCGTTCTCCGGCCTCGATCCTGTGAACCAGCAGGTGATGGAGGAGATCATTCGCGACATGGCCAAGCGCGGCCGCACCATTCTATTCTCGACGCATGTGATGCAGCACGCCGAGCGGCTCTGTGACCGCATCGTGCTGATTGCCAAGGGACGGCGCGTCTTTGACGGCACCGTCGCCGAGGCAAAGGAGACACAACCGCGCCGCGTGTTGATTGAGACGGCGGACGACATCGAGCCATTGCGCCGCTTGCCCGGGGTCATTGCCACCGCGCCTGCGCCCGCGCCAATCGACACGCCGGACACCACCGCGACACCGAAGTGGGAGCTGCGCATCCGCGAGCACGCCGACCCGCAATCCATTCTCCAGGCGGCCTTCACCAACGGCATCCGGTTGCGGAGTTTCGCGCATGCCGATCCCACGCTGCACGAGGTGTTCATGAACCTGGTCGGCCCCGAGGCGCGGGAGGCCTCTTTTCGATGAAATACGCGCTTCTCATCGCCCTGCGGGAATACTTGGAGAACGTCAAAACCAAGGGGTTTTGGATCGGCATCAGTATTTTTCCATTGCTCATTTTCGCCTCCATTCGCGTGCCCATCCTGCTCGAGCAGCACGCCACTCCCGCGCGGTATTACGTTTTGGTGGACCAGTCGGGGCAGTTCGAGAAGATCGTGGACACCGCCATGGACCGGGCGCGCCTGAAACGGCTGCTCACCGCGTTGACCGAGTACGCCACGCAGAACGCCAAGGCGAAGACCGCCACCAACCAGCCCGCGAAAATGGACCTCGAGAAAGTGCCCGCGCCGGACAACAAGGCGCTGGAGAGCTTTCTCGACGGTTTCGCGGACACCAATCCGCAGGCCATCGACAACTTCACGAGCCAGGGCGGTCGTGAGGCCTTCCTGAAGCAGATCAAGCCGCTGGTCCGCACCAACGCGCCCGCGTTCAAGGAACCCAAGGGCCGCTTCGCCCGCCTGCCCCTGCCCGCCGGAGTGCGCGCCGACGCGCCGATCAGCAACATCGTGCAGCAATTGCGCCCGTATTTGCGCGGCCATCAGCATTTGCAGGCGGACGGGCAGGACGTGGAGTTGTATGCCGCCATTCTGATCCCGCCGGACATTGACAAAAAAGTGGTGCGGCCCGGGGATGTGTCGGCCCTTATGCAAGGCAAACGGGATGGCGTCCAATACTGGTCCAGCAACCTGGCCGACCAAACCTTGCGCGACGAGGTGGAGCGTGCGATCAACGCGGAGATTCGGCGACGCGAATACGAGGCGCGCGGAATGGACACCGCGACGATTCGCAAAGTGGAGCGCACCTACGCGCCGGTCGCCACCCTCAACCCGAAGAAAGAGGAGGGCAAGGAGTCGGTGAGCATGGCGGACTATATTCGCCAATACGCCCCGAGCGCGTTCGTCTATCTCCTGTGGGTCGCGATCTTCAGTGTCGCGCAGATGCTGCTGAACAACACCATCGAGGAGAAATCGAACCGCATCATCGAGGTGCTGCTTTCCTCCGTGACGCCCGGCGAGTTAATGACCGGCAAGTTGCTCGGAATCGCCGCCATCGGCATCACCATGGTGGGCACATGGATCAGCGCGCTGTTCGGCATCCTCGCCTGGCGCGCCGGTCCCGAGATGGAATTCGCGGGCCAATTGTTGACGGTGCTGCGCACCTCGAATCTGCTGCCCGCCTTCGCGTTCTATTTTCTCTTTGGGTACCTGATGTACTCGGCGGTGATCATGGCGCTGGGCAGCGTCTGCAACACCCTCAAGGAGGCGCAAAACTTCATGGGAGTCATCACCATGATGATGATGGTCCCGCTGCTGACCATGATGTTCATCCCGAAGGACCCCAACGGCGCGCTGGCGCGGGTGCTCTCGTGGATTCCGATCTACACGCCGTTTGTGATGATGAACCGCGCCACCGCCGACCCGCCCGCGATTGATTTGTACGGCACGATGGCCCTGATGCTGCTTTCCACCTTGTTCGCGCTTTGGGCGGCGGCCAAAATTTTTCGCGTCGGCGTTTTGCGCACCGGCCAGCCGCCGCGGTTTCTGGAGCTGCTGCGCTGGCTGCGGGTGAGGCATTGATCGCAAAAAAAGCGCCGGACGATTTGTCCGGCGCCGCGCGTTAAGTTTTCGGCCCGCTCAAACCACCACGAACAAATCCTTGTCAATGGTGACGCGCTTGTTGCCGAGGATGGCCTCATTGGCCTTCAGCGCGATCACGGTCGCCTCGTAAGCGTCAAGCCAGGTCGCGGCCGGGGCGCGCACGATGGAGGAAAGGTATTTGTGCAGCGCGACGGTGTCCTTCGGATCGAAGGCGTCGTTGAAATCCTCGACGGCGGTGCCGATGTTGCGCGAGTTGATGATGAAATTCTCCAGCGCATAACGCAACGGCG
>CAZMLP010000514.1:0-2134 GCA_964566745.1 uncultured Verrucomicrobiota bacterium
TGTTTCAGCTCGATGCGGCTGCTGTAGGTGCCTTGGAACAGCGGGTTGCGCTCGCCGCTGATCACCGGCAAGTCCGCGCGTTTGGCGACGACCGCCTCGAAGTCCGTCGGCACGCCAATGCGCAAATTGAACGGGCGGTCCGATTGCCGGTTGAATTGCTCCACCAGGCCGGCGACGTGCAATTCCGGCTCCGAAACATCCACGCCCGCGAGGCCGACGCGATCCGCGCCGCGCGCAAAGGGCGACAGCTCGTCGTAATGCGCTTTCATGAAGCTGGTGAAGCCCTTGAGGTCCGCCGGCGGGCCATACAGGTTGCCGTACGCGAAGGGCAGCCAGAACGCGGGGATGCGCGTGCCGTCGATGCCTTGCCAGAGAAACTCGGAGGGCATCTTGTTCCGGTTCTCGACGCCCCGAAAAAACCAGAAGGAGTTGTAGCCGGCGAGGCGGAGGATTTGCGGCAACTGGCCGTTGTGCCCGAAGGTGTCGAGCAGCCAGCCGACCTTCACTTCCACACCAAGCGTGTCGCGCACGTAGCCCTTCGCGTAGAGCATCTGCCGCACGAACGACTCGCCGCCAGGCATGTTGTCATCCGGCATGACGTCCAGGCCGCAAACAATTTGCAAACGGCCCTCGGCGACAAACCGGCGAAACGCCTCCGCCTCCTCGGGATAGCGTTCCAGGAACGGGCGGAAGTAGGCCACTTGATCCAGCGCGAAACGGTAGTTCGGATGCTCCTTGAGCAAACGCACCGCCGTGAGGATGTTCGGCAAACCCATCTCCAGATACGCCTCGCGCGTCTTGAACACCGCCCCTTCCCAATGCGTGTGCGGTATCATCCAGAAGGTCGGCTTGCTGCCGGGGGCGGGTTTCTCGGCGGCGGGCGTCGCGCCACACAAGCAGAGGAACCATGCGAGAATTGCCAGGCGCGAGGAGAGCGGGGTGATCATGCGGTTTTGCGAAATCGGGATTCGGGCCATGGTAGGGCGCGGGACGCAAAAGCCAACTTCATTTCCCTGACAACTCGCTTTGACAACGAGCCGCCGAAGGCAAATGATCCCGCCACCAAAGTTCCTATGAGGCTCGAGTTATTTGCCTTGTGTGACGCCGCCACCGTCTCGGGCGGAAAACTTAACTTGCTCGGCGCGTTTGACTCCATCCAGGCGGCGCAACTGCCTGCCACACACGCGCAATGCGCCGTCGCGATGCGCTTTCGTTTCAACCGGGTCGAGGAGGGCGAGCACCGCCTGGTTTTGACGCTGGTGGACGAGGATGGGCAGAGGATTCTCGCCCCGATCGACGGGACGCTGCACGTGAAGATGGAAGGCGATGAAGAGTCCGCCGTGGCGAACTTTATCGTCAACATTCATCAACTGAAGTTCGAGCGGCCGGGATCCTACTCGATTGACCTCGCGGTGGATGGCGCCCACGAATGCTCCCTGCCGCTGAACGTCAAACTGCTCCCACCCGGCGCCAGTCTGCCGGGGTGACAAATATAGGAATGCGACTCGGCGGGACCCTCGCCCCACCGCCACGGGTTGGCTCAACGCTCCAATTAATTTTTGACGGCAATTGGGGAAATCCGAATTTCGAAGGCAGTGCAACCCCATCCACGACTGCCGGGGCAAGGCTCCTGCCGAGCCGTCCATCAAACTCACGCGACGATAGCGTTGACTACGTTGCCAAACACATCAGTCAGGCGATAGTCGCGGCCCGCGTACCGGTAGGTTAGCCGCTTGTGGTCCATGCCGAGGAGATGCAGGACTGTAGCGTGCAGGTCATGCATGTGGACCTTGTTCTCGACGGCGAACTGCCCGTAATCATCGGTGGCGCCGTAAGCCATGCCGCCTTTCACGCCGCCGCCCGCCAGCCACATGGAGAACCCCCCGGGATTATGGTCACGACCGTCCGCGCCTTGCTGCACCGTGGCCGTGCGGCCGAATTCGCCGCCCCACACCACGAGTGTGTCCTTGAGGAGGCCGCGCTGCTTGAGATCCTTGAGCAACCCGGCAATGGGTTTGTCCACCTCGAGGGCGTTGCGCTCGTGGTCCTTCTTGAGGTTCTGATGCTGGTCCCACTTGAAGCTGTGGCTCACCTGGATGACGCGCACACCGCGCTCGGCGAAGCGCCGGGCGAG
>CAZMLP010000515.1:0-1635 GCA_964566745.1 uncultured Verrucomicrobiota bacterium
TGGGCCATCGCAAAACCGCTGTTTTGTCCAGGCCCCGTGGGGGGCCTCGCTGAATTTAAGCGACTGCACAAGACGTAGTGGCTCAGGCAATTCCGTTTTGGAATCCTGATACCCGCCCAGGGCCAAAAACGCGCCGTAGGCTGTGCCAGTGGCGCTTCCGCGAACTGGATTGAAACCGCCATCCGCCGCGCGAAATTCTCCAATCTTTCGCGCCAATTCCGCGCGCAAGCCCGGGGGCGCGGCGTCCGTTTTCGCCTGGTCCTCCACCGCCGCCCAGCCGCGCGCCAGGCAACACAGGTGGACAAAATCCAAGCTGTCCCCCGCCCCTTGGAATCGCACGAACTCTCCCGCGCGCGCAAAGACTTTGCCGCTGGCGGTTGCCGGAACGATGCCGGAGGTCTCCAGGGCGAGCAGCGAGTCCAAGCCGAACACGGTGTAATAGAGATCGCTCTTGCCCGCGCGGTCTCTGAAGCCGCCATCAGAATTCTGCTGCCGTAAAAGGAAATCCCGCACCAGTGCGCCCGACTCGCCGAGCAGGCGCGGCGCGAGGCGCGCCACCTGCATCATTTCGAGCCGCAGGCTCATTCCCAGCCGATTTGGCGGCCCTCGTTCTGCTTTTGCAGCCAGGCCATGAGCGGCTTGAAATACTCGACCATCGCGCGGGTCGAAAGATCCTCGCCTGTGGCGTCGCGCAAGACCTTGCGCCAGTCCTCCGTGCCGCCCTGCTGCATGATCTTTTTCAGGAAATCGCCAATCTGCTTGTTGTTCGCGTAATTGCAGCTTTGCGGCGGTTGCTTGAGGATTTTACGCGCGATGTGGTCGTGCAACTGGAACTTGAGCACAGTCGCGATGGCGTAGGAATAGTAGTAACAAGGGTTGTCGTTAATGTGAGTCTTCGTGGCGGCGTCGCAGAACTCCTCGCCGCGCGGGGACGGCGGCTCGACGCCCTGGAATTTCCTCACATGCTCCCACCACCGGGCGTTCCATTGGCCGGCGCTGAGACCCTTGGCATACACGTCCGCCTCCCAATGCGTCATCGTGCCGGAGGACCAGAAAATGAACGGCACCGAGTGCGCGAGCGCGTCATTCAGCAGAAACGCCGTGTCGTCCACTTTATAGCCGGCGGGCAAAATGCCGAGCGATTCGAGGTAAGGGGCCTGCAACGACGCAAGGGAAATCAGCTCGCCCATGCCCTCATGAAACGCGGGATTCGCGCCGATGCGCAAGAGCGGCGGCACCTCGGGCCGCGTATAGCTCATGAAATAATATCCGTGGCCCAACTCATGGTGCGCCGTGCTGAACCACCAAGTGTTCGGCTCCACACTCATAAGCGAGCGGATGTCCGTGTTCAGATCGACATGCCAACAGGACGCGTGCGCGTTCTTTTTGCGCGTCTCGCCCGCCTTGACCGGATAAAGATCGGAAAGTTTCCAAAAACTGTCCGGCAATTTGTTGAAGCCGAGGCCGGTGTAAAACTGCTCGGCGGTTTTGACGATCCACTCGGGCGACTTGTCCTTGAATTTGTCATCGAGCTTGGCGGCCTCGACGATGCCGGACCAGTCCTGGCTCCAGCGGTTGTTGATCCAGTGCGCGGGAATCAGTTTCGGGACCGGCTGGCCATACTTCCTGGCCAAT
>CAZMLP010000516.1:0-2401 GCA_964566745.1 uncultured Verrucomicrobiota bacterium
AGTTTCAGCTCCCTCTCCAAAACCGTCCCCGGTCGCAACGTCCGCCGCCACGAAAGCGCCGCAAGCGGAGAAACCGGCCGTCTCACCGAGGCCTGAACCGGTGGCCAAAAGCATTCCGGCAAAAAAGCGCGGTGTGGCGACCACCGCTCCCCTGCGGCCTCGTCCTGCAGTAGTCCCCCCCATTTTGCTCGAAGGAGACGAGGCGCCAATCGCGCCCGTGAGCGGGCCAGGCGAGCGTTTCGCCGTGAAACCGGCGGTCGCTTCCGTGCCCGCGATGCCGGAACCCGTGGCCGAGGCGCCGGCGTCGCTGCCAGCCAGTTATAACACGGGTCGTCTCTTCCTCGCCGCGCGCGATCCACACTGGCTTTTTCTCTCCTGGGATTTTCCGGTCGAAACGCTGGATCGTCTGCGGGCCAAGTCCCCGGACCGCCTGTTGCGGTTGCGCATCCATGAGCGCGACACAGGCGGCAAGGTGGTCTCCGAAATCGCTTTGCCCGCGAACGCCCGGTCCTGGTTCGAGCGCGTGGGGCGGCCGGGTGCGCGGTTCGCCGCCCAACTGGGCTACTACCAGAGCGAGCGCGATTGGATGGCCGTGGCCACTTCCGAATCGGTGGAGACTCCCGGTGAATCACCGGCGCCGGAACAGCCCGCGAGATTCGAGACGCTGCCCGCCGAAGTTTCCTTGCGGGAATTGACCGAGCTGGCGCGCGCCTCCGGTTACGCGGACAAGCCGTTGCTGGAGGTGCTGCACGAGTTGCGCAACGCGGGTCAACCAATCGTCCCTCCACCGTCCGCGCCCGTAACCGATTGGACTCCCGAGCGCGAGGCGGCCTTGTCGCGAGTGATGCATCCCCTTGCCTGGAGAGACAGGACGCGAAGAGACACGATCAGCTCGCTGGACTTGCTGGAATTGCTGAAGAGCCACCTTGGGGCGGGACCCGGCGGACCAACAGATTTCGGGGGTGATATTGAATTGTCCTCCGCTGGACTGGCGGGCGCGGTTCCCGGCCTGCCGCCCGGAGCGGAAGGGGGGCCGGGTCTCAGTGGTGCGGAAGCCAGCCCGGCCGCCGGTTTTGGCGCGCCACCGGAAGAAGGAGAAAAGTCGTTTTGGTTCAACGTGAACGCTGAACTGATCATTTACGGCGCCACGGAGCCGACGGCCAAGGTTACTCTGGGCGGGCGGGCGATCCAACTGCGGCGGGACGGCACGTTCAGCTATCGTTTCGCACTGCCGGACGGCCATTATGAACTGGAGGCGGTGGCGCTCTCGGCCGATGGCTCGGATGGTCGCGCGGCGAAGTTGCGATTCCGGCGCGAAACCAATTATCGGGGCGTGGTCGGGGCGCATCCGCAAGATCCCCGGCTCAAAACACCACACGCGCACCATGTGGAGTCCACCGGTTAAGCGCACGACACCGACCTCTAACCGACTGCAAGCGAATGCCCGGCTATTTTGCCCTGGTGCTGCACGCGCACCTGCCGTTTGTCCGGCACCCGGACCACGAGCGATTTCTCGAGGAGAGTTGGCTGAACGAGGCCATCACGGAGACGTACCTTCCACTTTTGCGCGCGCTGGCGGCTTGGGAGCGTGACAAGATTGATTACCGGCTCACCCTTACACTTTCGCCGACGCTTTGCGCGATGCTGCTCGATCCGCTGTTGCAGGACCGTTACGCCCGGCATTTGGACGGCCTGATTGAGCTGGCGCAAAAGGAAATTCACCGGACGCATTGGGACAAGCCTTTCCACGAGCTGGCGTGGATGTACTGCAACCGGTTCAACGCGTTGCGTGACACCTATCAGGCATATAACCGGGATTTGGTCGCGGCATTCCGCAAATTTCAGGATGGCGGCAAACTGGAAATCATCACCTGCGCGGCGACTCACGCGGTGCTGCCGCTGCTGGCGTCGCATCCGGCGTCGGTGCGCGGGCAATTGCGGACGGCGCGAGACCACTATCAAGCCTGCTTCGGGCGCGAGCCGCGTGGCATCTGGCTCCCGGAGTGCGCCTACGCCCCGGCGTTGGACGAGGAATTGCGCGCGGCGGACCTGCGCTGGTTCATTGTGGACACGCACGGCATTGTGAACGCCCGGCCGCGGCCGCGTTACGGTGTCTTCGCGCCGGTGTACACACCGAACGGCCTCGCCGCCTTCGGGCGCGACTTCGACTCGGCGCGGCAGGTTTGGAGCCGCGCGGGCGGTTATCCAGGAGACCCGCGTTACCGCGATTTCTATCGCGACGCGGGCTTTGACCTGGATTACGACTATGTGAAGCCCTACCTGCCCGACCCGGAGCATCGCGGCTTCACGGGCATCAAATACCATCGCATCACGGGCAGCGCGGGCGCCAAGGAAATCTACCAGCGCGCCGCCGCTTTGCGCGCGGCCGGGGAGCATGCGG
>CAZMLP010000517.1:0-3134 GCA_964566745.1 uncultured Verrucomicrobiota bacterium
CGCGCGGCGGCGTCCCTGGAATCCTTCCCAACAGCGAAGCCTGCTAGCACCAACACCCCTCCGAGACCCGCCGCCTCAACTGCCAAGCCACGCAAGCTGACCTGGAAAGAGACGCGGGAACTGGAGGGGATGGAGGGGCAAATCCTTGCGACGGAAGAGGAGATCGCAAGGATCGAGGCGTTGTTTGCCGAGCCGGATTTCCACCGGCAACACGGCACAAAAACCGAGGAGTTGGTGGCCACGCTGGCCGCAACCAAAGAAACCCTCGCCCAACTTTATGCGCGCTGGGAGGAGTTGGAAGCGGTGAAAGCGGCGGCCGGGGCGGCTTAGCGCGCCGACCTTTTCTTCATCCCATTACTCGGTTCTTCCAGTGAGCCAGTCGCAGGCCTTGGCGACTGTCAGCGTCTCGCCGGAGGGCTGCACCTTCAGTTTGTCGGCCGCCTTGG
This sequence comes from uncultured Verrucomicrobiota bacterium, assembly GCA_964566745.1. Taxonomy (GTDB): domain Bacteria; phylum Verrucomicrobiota; class Verrucomicrobiia; order Limisphaerales; family CAZMLP01; genus CAZMLP01. The sequence continues at coordinate 447 of CAZMLP010000517.1, forward strand.
CGGCCTGGTACCGCGAATTCACGAGATTCAATCCGGCCGGGGTTTCCCCCGCAACGAGCAGCGGACCTGGCGTGCCGAGCGCCAGCATTCCTGGCAAGTCGCCATACTTCGCGCCGCCAGGAAGAAAATTGGGGTCGCCAAGGCTTAACACCTTGCCAAACCGAAAGCCGCCTGTGTTCACGATCGCCCGGCTGACTGCGGGGCCACATTGCGCCCACGCCGCCGCGACCAGCGGTCCGGTCTCGTCCAAGCCAACCAGGGTCAGGACCCGCGTCGGACGCTCGTTGGTCTTGATGAACTTCACGACGGAGATGATGTCATGCACCCGCTTGGCGAAAACAGCGTCGTTGTAACAATAGGTGTAAGCTGCGGCCTCGCGCGGATTCTTCACGGTGGGATTGTTCGTGAAGCTCTGGCCTTCGGCGAGGAATTCACCCTGATACAACAAATCAACCCCGCAAACGGTGTAGCCGTCCTCCACAAGTTTTTTCAGGTCCGGCAGCAGCCCGTTTTCATCATACAGGCCTGCCTTGCCCCTCGCGGTGAGCCACACCACGGTCTGGCCATTCCAATCCCGTTTCGGATACCGGAACACCACCGGGACTTCCTCGCGATAGGTTCCATTGCGCAGCAGGCCGGTCATTTCCAGTGATTCGCCCCGGTCATTTTTCTGGACGAGGTTCCATTCCACCTCTCCGGCCTGGGCTAAATTTCGCCCGAGAATCACATCCATGGCGCCTCCAAATACTTGCTTGAACTTGGCCCCGTCATTGGCAATGTCCGCCAACTGTTCTTGCGCGGCCTCGTGCAATTGATGGAGCAATTGCCGTTCGAAATCGGGCCCGCTCGGAGGCCGGGGGTGATCGGTGTCCCATACCGACATTTGTTGGGTGGTCAGGCGATGATAATCCTTCTCCTCGACCGGCTCCGGCAGGCCCAGTTCCAAGTGCTTGTCGAACCAGCTGTACATCGCGGCGCGAGAGACAGCGTTGTAATTGTGGCCAAATTGCTCGCCCCGCTTGAGCATGACGTTGTTCGGGGCGCCAAGCATTGCATAGAGTTGTTGCAACTCCGGAAAACCTTTGGTGGACATTTCGACGGTCCAGTCATTGGCGCAGGTCATGCCCAGCGGTTTGGGGGCGAAGATGCCCGCGAATTCCACATTGCCAGTGCCGATGCGCAGGAGCGGCGCGTTCTCGCAGGTGCAGCCGCCCTGCATCGCGGTGCCTACCATCACCGCCGGAAAAGCCGTTTTCAGACGCGAGTCGAGGGCCGCCAAAATAAAGGTTTGCGTGCCGCCCCCGCTGGCGCCAGTGCAGGCAAGATTGTGAGAATCGACATCCGGCAGGGCCTCGAGAAAATCGAGGGCGCGGATCGAGTTCCAAGTTTGCAGCCCCATCACGCTTTGCAAATGCGCCTCGGCTTGCGGGCTGAAAAGTCCCCAATTCTCCACTGTGTTCATCTCAGGCCTCTGTTTGGCAAAGCCATGGGCCAACCCCTCTGAAATCTGGATGCTGTCCGCGTAGCCCACCATGTCATAGTGGAACACCACGCAGCCCATTCGCGCCAATTGCACGCAACGGGCCTGGAGCACGCTTCGACCGCCCTCCTCGAACTTCTCCGCCCCGGCGGCTATTTCTTTTTTCACACCAGCTTCTCCGGAGTCAAAAAAACGCCCCTTGGCCCAATGGCCGTGAGGACAAAGCACGCCCGGAAGCCGCCCGGTTTTGCCTTTCGGGCGATAGAGGTTTCCAGTGACGAAAAAGCCGGGCACGCTCTCGAAATAAACATTCTCGACCGTGTAATCCCCCTGGTCGATCTTGCCGTGGATAACCGGATTCAGCGGCGACCGCCCGGGCATCGGCCAAAGCCCCTGCGAGACAAGAATCCGGCGGCGAACCTCCTCGCGGCGGCTGTTCCATTGATCGCGCGATGACGGGGGCATGAACGGAAAGTACCCGTCCAGGTCCTTGAGCGGCTGGAGGCGGGAATCCGCCGGCAACTGGCCGGCTGGCAAAGCGCGCGGGGCGTCCGCCCGGAGGGCGCCGGTGCCAGCCAAGGCCATCAGGGAAATCCAAGAACCGACACGCGGAGGAACGCACTTCGTGGTCATGGAATCTTTGTAGCGTACCGGTTCCCCCCGGCGAGGAAAAAGGTGGCGGTCTCCGCCTTCTTTCGCCGCTCGCAAGAAAATAGAAGCCCGGCAGCCTGCCGCCATCAAGGCAACGAGGCCACCGGGCTCCAATTCAGGCAGAATCCTTTAGAAATTTCGGAAGGAGCTCTCCAAGCCTTTTTCGTCGTGGGCTTCATTGCCCGTCGAGGACATGGCGAGAGTCAACTCGTCCGACTCGTGCTTGCCGTTGCCGTTGGTCTTGACGTTGGTCTTGACGATGTGGACGTGCCCATTTCCATTTCCGTTGGCGCCCCCCCCGGTCCTCAACTTGGTTACCGGACCGGTTGCCCGGGCCGCTTGTTTCACCGGTGCCTTCGCCCCGGTGCCGACCAACTGGAGCAACTCGGCCACGGCATGGCGCATGGATTCCGCCTGCACGTTCAATTCCTCGGAGGCGCCGGCGCTTTCCTCGGCACTGGCGGCGTTGCTCTGGGTCACGCTGTCCATCTGGTTAACCGCCTGGTTAACCTGTTGTATTCCTTGGGCCTGCTCGCGCGAGGCGCTGGCGATGTCCC
>CAZMLP010000518.1:0-3276 GCA_964566745.1 uncultured Verrucomicrobiota bacterium
GGCGGCGGCGCGCAAGCGGCATCGTGGCCGCGTCAACTCAATCTTTTGCGACGGCCACGCCGAAGAGGCAAAACTCGAAAAATTCTTTTTTGACAATTCCTTCGCCGCCATGCGCCGGTGGAACGCGGACAACGAACCACATCCCGAGTGGTGGGTCCGGCTGCCTTGATTGGCAAGGGGTTTGCGGGCCGGTTTGGTTTTCGGATTGAACTTTCGAGCCTGCGCGTTACCTTCGCCCTATGCCGAGCGCGCCGAAGAAGAATCAAAAAAAGACGCCGAAAGCGTTGATGCTGGGCGTCGGCTTGGATTCCGACGGCCACAAGCGGGTGACAACAGGGCCGAACTTTGCCCTCGTCGGCGGTTCCAAAGAAACGCATGAGGAGATGACCGAGAAGGCCGTCAAGATCAACGAGAAGCTCGCGGCCAAGGGCAAGCAACTCCATGAGGTCAGCCGCGAGGAGTTTGATGATATTGCCCACTCTGTGGGCTTGCATCGCCCTCCCGATCCCCAACGGAACTAAGGGACGATGCCATGAACGGGGAATATCCAGCCAACCTGTTCCTGGTCGTGTTCGTTGTCATGGCCCTCGGTTTCGCGGTTGCTCCGCTCATCTTGGCCTGGCTTTGGTCGGTCAAGTTTTCCCCCTCAAAGCCTGGCGCTGACAAAAATGCCGTGTACGAGTGCGGCCTTGAAACCAAAGGCGATGCCCGCGTTCAGTTCCGGTCCGAGTATTATCTCTACGGAATCATTTTCCTGATCTTCGACGTCGAGACGATTTTTCTCCTGCCGTTCGCGGTCGCTTTTACGAAGCTTCCGGTCGGCGCGTTTCTGGCAATGGTGGTTTTCTTGTTCCTGCTGGTCGAGGGTCTGGTCTGGGCGTGGATGAAAGGAGTGCTTGCTTGGAAGTAGCACTCAACGCCCAATGAGCCGGCAATCAACATGAAATCTCCCGTTTTGATGGACGAGGGCTTGCGCAGCGAGTTGAGCAAACAGGGCGTCTTCACGACGAAACTGGAGGAGCTGTACAATTGGGGGCGCAAAAACTCCGTGTGGCCTCTCCAGTTCGGCCTTGCCTGCTGCGCCATCGAGATGATCGCCACCACGATGGCGCGCTACGATCTCGCGCGGTTTGGCGCGGAGGTGTTTCGTCCGTCACCCCGCCAGGCGGACCTGATGATTGTGGCGGGCACGGTGACCAAAAAGATGGCCCCGCAGGTGGTGCGCCTCTACAACCAGATGCCGGAGCCGAAATACGTCATCGCGATGGGCGCGTGCGCCATCTCGGGCGGACCATTCAAGCAGGGCTACAACGTTCTCAAGGGGATTGATCGTTATATCCCGGTGGACGTGCATATTCCCGGCTGCCCCCCGCGTCCCGAGGCGTTGATTCATGCCTTCATGACTTTGCAGAAAAAGATCGACGCCCAAAAACTCACCGGACCGGAGCGCCCGCGCCATTTGGACGCCGCCGCGCCGAGCGAGTTTCCGGTGCCGGAGTTCGGCGATCATGATTTGCTACCGCCGAGCAACCGGGCAGTGTGGCAACCGCCGGATTTCAAGCGCGTGGCTTGACCGGGCTGGCGGTCACGGGCCGCGAAACCAGTTTTACCCTGTTTGTGGAAACGCTTGACCAGATCAAAGCGCGCATCGAGGCAGCCGTCCCAGGCGCCGCGTTGAAGATTGTGCCGAACGACAGTCCGGCCCAGCAACCGTCGCTGGCGGTTGACCCGGCGCATGCCTTGGCTGTGGCAACCTTTCTGCGCGACGATCCACAGTTACGCCTTGATTACGCCTCGAACGTGACCGGGGTGGACTGGCCGGAGTTGGTCACAAAGGAAAAGATCAAGGTGAAGAAGGTTGTCGAGGGGGTGGAAAAAGAGGTGGAGGAAACCATCGAGAAAAAGCGGCCCGCCTATTTGGAGGCGGTCTATCACCTGTATTCCATCTCATTGAAGCATGGGCCGTTGATTCTACGGCAGCGGACGGGAGATCGTGGCGAATCGGTGCATGTCGCCTCCCTCACGCCCGTTTGGCGTGGTTGCGAGTTTCAAGAACGCGAGATTTTTGACTTATACGGCATCGTCTTCGATGGCCATCATGACTTGCGCCGTATCTTGATGTGGGACGGGTTCAAGGATTTTCCGATGCGGAAAGATTATGTGGACCCGGACGATTACGAATACGAGCCTACCGCGCATGATGAGGTGCTGGAAAAGGCCAAAAAGCATTATTCGACATGACCTACGGAGTATTATTTGAGCCGGTGCAGGATCCGGGTTTTGCAGCCGGCTATTACCACGCTCATATCCCGGCATTGGGTTTGACGACTCATGGCTTGCGCGTGGAGGGCGCTCGGCAAGCGGCTATTGATTTGACGACTCTTTGGCTCGCGGAAAAGATCGCCAACGGAGAGAGCGTGCCGCGACCTGGCGAAGCACTATTCTCGACTCTGGAGCTAAACGCGAATGCCTTACAAGGCGCGTGAAATTTTGACTAAACTGGTGAAAGCTGGATTCATCATCAACGGCAGTCCGGATCGCACGTAGTTCTTAAACATCCTGATGGGCGACAGACATATGTTGCGATGCATTCTGGCGATGTTCCGACGGGAACTTTTAAGAATCTTTTGAAGCAGTCGGGAATGACCGAAGCGCAATTCAAGAACCTGTGACCACCGCCGCTCCATCCAATTACGAGTTGCTCCCGAAAACGGACGACGACGGAAATGCCCTCGGCACGGAGATGCTGGAGGTGGCGATGGGGCCGCATCATCCCTCCACGCACGGTGTCTTTCGCATGGATGTGGCCTTGGATGGCGAGCGGATCGTCAAGCTCAAGCCGGTCTTCGGCTATCTCCACCGCAACCACGAGAAAATTGCCGAGAACACTACCTACCTCGCCTCGATGCCGTACACGGACCGGCTCGATTATTTTTGCTCGCTCACCAACAACTGGGCCTACGCGCTGGCGGTGGAGAAGCTGGCCGGCCTGCAAGTGCCTGAACGGGCTGAGTATATCCGGGTAATCACCGGGGAACTGACCCGCCTGCTGAATCACACCTGCCTCGTCGGTTTTCTCATGCAGGACATGGGCGCTCTCGGCACGCCGCTCATGTACGCGTTTCGCGAGCGAGAGAAGATTTTGGACCTGTTTGAATCCCTCACGGGCGCGCGCATGATGTGCAATTACATGCGTTTTGGTGGTTGCCGTTGTGACCTGCCGGAGGGCTGGTTGGAGGAAGCGAGCCGGGTGTTGGAGGCATATCCTCGATTCCT
>CAZMLP010000519.1:0-1901 GCA_964566745.1 uncultured Verrucomicrobiota bacterium
CCTCGACCAAATCGCTGGCCGGGGCGAGATCTTTCAGACCCTGCTGGTATTGAATGCCCACAGTCGCGCAACCGAACTCGTCTGCGAGGCGAACCGCTGCGATATACATCTTGCACTGCTGCAGCACCTGGTTTTCGGTCAACTCAGTGGCCTCGTCGGCGCCGAGGCGGAACGTCATGCCTTTGCGTTTGAGCCAATCAAAGGCTTCGCGCGCCTCGCGGTCCGGCACCTCGCGCATCGCGGCGTAAAGCGTGGACTGGCTCAGGCGCTCCTTGAAAATGCCGGTCGGGTTTAGCAACTCGTCCGGGATGATCGCGTTGTGCATCCCCATGCACCCCTCGTCGAACACGCCCATGATCGCCTTGCGCGTCCGGAACTCGCGTCCCAATCGCGCGCCGAGTTGCTCGTCACTGGCGGGCAGCTTGAGCAGGTCGAGATCGCGCGCATGGCTTTGGTCATGGGTCACCACGCCCCCGGTCAACCATTGGCGCAGGCCGTTTTTGAAATAAGCGTCCGTGAAGGTCTCGCTCCAGAGCGTGCTGTAGCGCACGCCCATTTTCGTAAGAGAGCCGTTCAAGTTCAACATGCCCACCAAACCCGGCCAACGACCACTCCAGTTGGCCACGGTCAGAACCGGTCCGCGATGAGTGAACAGGCCGCCGAGCAAATGCTGGCTGTATTGCCAAACGCACTCGGCCACGATTAACGGCGCGTCAGGATCGATGCCGCGAAACACCTCCAGACCCATCTTTTGCGAATCGATGAAGCCGTGGCCCTTGGCCTTGTCAAAGGCGTGCGCACGCTTGACCTTCCAGCCCTCGGCGGCGAGCGCCTTGGTGAGCGCGGCCTCCATCCTGGCCTGCTCGGCCCAGCAAACCTGGTTGGCGGAAAGGCGCAGATCGCCATTGGCGACCAGCGTGACGACACGCGACTTCGGAGAGACGGCTTTTTTCATGAGTTGCGAGGCGCGAGGCTAGTCCATTGGGCGATGAACTCAACCCGAAAACCGAAGTTGGCGTTGCGCCATTGCCGGCGCGCGGTCATGATGGAATGCCATAGGCATGTGGATGAACCTCATTTTTGGGGGCGTTGCCGCGCTCTTCCTGGCGATGACCATTTCGACGCTGCAGAATTTGCGCCGGGCAAGGAGATTGCCCTCGCTGGAGGCACTCGCGGCGCCGGCGGAAAACGAGATCATTCGCTGCTCGGTAATCATTGCCGCGCGGGATGAGGAGGCGCGGATTGAGGGGACCGTCCGTCATCTGCTGGCGCAACAAGGGGTGGTGCTTGAAGTCATTGTGGTGGATGACCGCTCCGCTGACCGCACTGGCGAAATCGTGCGGCGACTCGCCGCCGAAGACGCGCGTGTGCGCACGAAACGAGTGGAGGTTCTGCCGGAGGGATGGCTGGGCAAGTGCCACGCGTGCCATCTTGGGGCCGGCATGGCGACGGGGGATTGGCTGCTTTTCACAGACGCGGATTGCTGGCTGAAGCCCGACGTGATTTTGCGAACCGCCCGACTGGCGCGGTGCGAGCAAGCGGATCATGTGACCATGCTGCCCAAGGCCACAGCCTCGACGCCTGGCACCCGGGCGTGGCATCTCATGTTTTTGATCAGCCTCCTCGACTGGCTTTCGGGCGTGAACCGCGACCGGCCAAAGTGCCATCTGGGCATCGGGGCCTTCAACTTTGTGAGCGCTGCGGCCTACCGCCAATGCGGTGGTTACGAGACGTTACGCCTCACGGTGGTGGATGACGTGAAATTGGGCCTGCTCCTCCGCCGCGCCGGCAAGCGGACTCGCGGCTTCCTGGGCGGGGACGACGTGGTCTGCCACTGGGCCGACACGGTGTGGGGAATGGTCAAAATTATGGAGAAGAACTATTTCGCGGCGGCGGACTTC
>CAZMLP010000520.1:0-2076 GCA_964566745.1 uncultured Verrucomicrobiota bacterium
GCCACGGGCGTGGCCGTGTTTGCGCCCGGCGGCGGCGGAAAGCCGGGAATTTGGCGTTGTCCCGCCGGCCGCACCACAGCGTTCGGAAACGCCGGGGGCATGGTGACGACCTTGTTGGCCACGTTCGTGGCGGCGGCGTTGGTGGCGGTGTTGGTGGCGGTGGTCGCGTTCGTCGCGGCCGGGGCAGTGGCCGGGGCGGGGCGGCCCACGATGCGCTCCAGCCGCTTGGGCGGCTCGGTGGTGGTGTCATTTTGCGCGACGGCGCCGACCGCGAGACTGACCAGCGCGAGCAGGCAAACGTGAGTCGTTTTCACAAAGGGGCGGGGGAATGCCGGGAAGTTCATGGCAGGTTCCGTTGGTTCATTTCGGCGTCGGACGCAATTTCTCCAGCTTGCCAGCCGGAGTTTTGTTCGTGGAAACGGTTTTGTTCACGGGCGGGCGGTTGGTTGCCAGGGCCGGTGTCCTGGCGTTGGCGGGCTGGTTGATGGCACCCCCCTGGGATTTGCTCGTGCCCGGGGTCGATTTGGCGCCGTCCGGCTTTAACGAGGCCGCTTTGGCGGGGGCGGCTTTGGGTGGCGCCACGGCTTTCGCTTCTTGCTTCCGGCGGAAACTGGCCACCAGGGTCATGTTGCCTTGCAGTTTGCTCCCCGAGGCATCAGGCCGCACATCCACGTCGCGCACGCGAATCATTGAGTCCCCGGAGCCGATGGAGACCATGAAGTCCACCAGTTCGGCATCGCCGGAGAGGAAGCCCACGCGCATGGCGCGCTCCTCGAAGAACTCATTGACCTGCGCCTCGCGGCCCGGCGCGGTGCCCACCGGGTTGATGCCGGTGGTGGTCAACTGGCTGAGCGCGGCCTGGGTTTGAATCCGGCCCTGGAGGGCGTTGGCCGCCTCATCCGGCAGCACGCTCGACCCCTCGCCCTCGAGGGCCTTGAGCTTGCGCTCGTACTCCCCTATGTGGGCAATTTCCGCCTGGTAGGTTTCGATTTTTTGACGCGCGCCGGCCATTTCGGCGTTGACTTGGCCCCAATCCTTGAAACGCGGCCAGACCAGCCAAAGGTTCAGCACGAGGAACACCACGGCGCCGACAAACACCACCAGCCGGCGCTCTTGCGGGGTCAGGCCCAAACGATCAAAGTAACTGGTCATTCGCCCTCCGCCCGTTTGAGTTCACACTGGAAATTCCAGGTCACAGATTGCGCGCCCGCCGGATTGATGGTCGCCGGAGTGACCTTCGAGAAAAGCGCCGAGCCGTCGCGCGTCGCCTTGCCCATGGCCGAGTTAAACTCCGTGATCTTGACCTGGTCGCCGACCGGGGCCGTGCCGCGCAACGTGACCACTTTGCCGCGACTGAAATCGAAGCTGTTGAGGGAAAGCTCGGTGGGCAGCAACTCGCAAGTGATGCGCCACGAGTCCAGGGCCGCGAACCGCAAATTCGACTGGTCAGAGAGGATTTGAATCTTTGCTTTGAGCTGCAGGGCGTTGGTGTAGCTGCCGCTCAAACCGGCCGCCTGCTTGACCGAGTCGTCCCGGCGGTATTTCAACACCTCGAGACTGCCGAAATAGATCAACACCCCCGCCAGATAGACCAGGGCGACGGCAAACAGGCCGCGCATCCAGATCCGGTCGATGAACTCCTGCCGGTAGCGGGCGGTCAGCTCCGGCGGCACCAAATTGACACGGCTCTCGGAGCGTGTGCCGCGCCGGGCGCTTAAGGCGGCCAGTTCGGGAGGCGTCAACAGCGGCGTGACGCTCATGGGTTGCCCGGCGAGCCCGGACAAGGCGGGCCGCCAGGTTTCCGCCAAAGCATCGTCGGTCACCAAGTGCCAATTTGGCGCCGAGGCGAGCCACCCCTCCAGCTCGCCGGCCCAGGCGATTTTCAACAACTGGTCCCAAAGGGCGGCCGGCGCGCCCTCGCCGTTGCCCACCGGCAGGAGGCTCAGGTTTCGCAACGCGCCGCCGTACCACCAAGCGGCGAGGCAATAGGTGCTCACGCCCTCGTTGGCCAGATACAGCCAGGTGCCCTCGCCCTCAAAACGTGTGGCGATGACTTGTTGCAACAGGGGAACCTCC
>CAZMLP010000521.1:0-3938 GCA_964566745.1 uncultured Verrucomicrobiota bacterium
GGTCGCTTGGAAAAGGCACAAGCCAGCCAGCCACAGCACGGCCGGATTTAAGGAGAATGAGTTCTTCATGAAATTGTATTTTGTCGCCGGGCCTTCATTCGGCGGGTTTCGGTCGGGGAGTCGCGTCACCGGGAACCAACCCCAGGGACCATTGGACCATGTCGGTCCACATGGCTTGAATATCGGGGCGATCCCAGACGGCGGGCACATGGCCGAGGCCATTATAAAGCACGCGCCCCTTGCCATATTCCCTGGCCCAGACCACCGCGAAGTCACGGTCCGTCCGCTTTACGCCTTTCCGCGCGAGATCGAGTTTGCCGGCGTCGAGGCGCACCAATACGCGGACATTTTCGCGAGAGAAATCCTTGATCTGATAAATCTCATCGCGCATCGAAAACACGGCGGGGAGATATTTCAAACCGGGAAATTTCGCGTCCTCGACGACCAGCGGCGCGTCGAACTGGCCCCACGGATGGCCGTCGAAATATCCGCCGAGCATCTGGCCGTACTCCGGCCAACTGGTGAGAGTAATCGCCGCGCTATGAATGCCGATGAAGCCCTTGCCATCCTCATGGACGAAGGCGAGCAAATCAGCCTTCTGCTGCGCGTCCATGTCCAGATCGCCATCGGTGTAAAACGCGATGGCATCGTAGAAATCGAGATTCTTGGCCTCCCATTTCAACGGCTTCTTGGTGATGGCGGTGCAATCGGTGCGGAAACAGGTGTTCCACAATCCGGTCTTTCTTCCGAGATTGTAGAGCGTTGCCATCGCCGTTGAGATCGCCTCGTGCTGGTAACCTTTCGCCTGGCCAATGAAGAGAAGGTTTTTCGGTTTGGCCGGGGAGGGAGTCGCTGGCTGACCGGTGAGTGTCGCTCCGCCGATCGAGAGCAGCAGCCAAACAAGGAGTTTTCTCATGACGCCCGGAGTTATGACGACGAGGTGATGGACGGGAGCGTCAACGCGCCGCGACCGGCTCCAGTCGGGATTGGGTTGCAGGTCTTTCGGCCGCCACCTCATTGATAATTTGCCGCATGAACTCGGCGGCGAGCCGGGCGTTGTGGTGCGCGAAATCAATGCCGACCGTCTCGCCGTTCACCTTCGGCAATTCATGGCAAAGCTCGTAACCGATCGGTCCCCCATAACCGATCTCGCGCATCGCGCGCGCGAAATCGCGGTAATACTGGTTCGTCTCGCCGACGATCACGCCGTCCTCCCGGTCCAGTCCCTTGATGCTGCCATCCGCGCGGCGCTCGAACTCGCCGCCAAAGTGGGACATCACCTGCAACGGGCCAACCTCGCGCGCGGCGGCTTCAATTGCCGCGGTGCTCTTGTCCGGCATCAGTGGCGCGTCGAGGCAGACCTTGAGGTGTGGCGAGTTCACCTCGCGTACCATGCGCAACACATCGCGATGATCGCGAATGAGCGGCTTGTGGTTTTGCAAGGCGAGTGTCACACCCAGCTCGCCCGCGTAACCGGCGCACTCCACCAGCGCCTCGCGGCACCAGCCCCAAATCTCCTCCTCGGGAAACTTTTCATGAATGACCGGCCAGTACCCCTCGGCGATGGCATAAGTGGCGAGCTTGGGATGGCGCGTGATGCCCCACCACGCGAGAAAGACGCGCAAGTTCTTCGCGCCCAGCTCGGCGGTCATGCGGATCAACTCGCGCATATAGCAAATCTGCGCCTCCCGCACCTCGGGAACCGGGTTGCTGAAATCGTTGTTCGCGGCAACACCGAGAATTTCGATGCCCTCTTCGTCGGCGACCCGGAGCAATTCTTTGCAGCGTTTGGCAGGCCAATCGAGCGGGTTGCCATGCGGTCTCTTGCCGTCTATCTCAATGCCGTCATAGCCGAATTTGCGGGCGGTGCGGATCAATTCCGGCAGGGTCAACGGCTCCCCGCGATACCAACAACCCAGGTAAGTGATGCTATAGAGTGCGATCTTCATAAGGATTTGAAAAATCAATTGAGGCGCCCGGCGGTCCAGAGGATCGAGTTGTGAACCAGCGCGCGGTACGAAGGGTGACGAAACGGCGAGTGGTCGTGGCCCAGCTGCAGGAACACGACGCGGGAAGTGGTGCAAGGGCCGACCCAGCCGACCACGCGGTCGCTGGTCGGGTTGTCCGTGGTAAGCAACGGCTGGATGCCCGGCGCGATAAAAAGGCCGTGATAGGTCTCGTCAATCACATGGAACGGTCCGATGCCCGCCGTGATCGGATGCCCTTGGACCGGGGTGATCAAATGTTCCTCGCCCATCTTCACCGTGGAATTCGGAATGCCGTTCTCGCGGCTCAGGCGATAGCGTCCGCCCACGACCTCCTCATACCACCACGGCCATTTTTGATAATTCAATATGCCATGATGCAGCACCACGACCCCTTTCCCGGCCTCGACAAAATCGCGGAGGTTTTTCTTCCCCTTGTCTTCGAGATCGCGGCTGAAGTCATACATCACGATCACGTCGTATTTCGGGCGCAGGTCCTCTTGGAACGCCATCCTGCTCTCGCTCACCGGCGCGCGTCCAAGGTCTTTGTAACCGCTGAATAAGGCATAGAACGACGCGAAGTGGTCGTGCCCGCCAGTGATGATCAACACACGGACGGCGTTGGTGTTGGGCTCGGGCAGGCCGATCTCGGCAGGCAGCGTGACCTGGCCCGACGCCGCCCATTCCGTGCCGCGGTCGAACAGGGTGATAAACGCTTTCTCCTGCCGCGCGGCTTGGTCATGCCCCAAAGCAATGCCGACGACCCGGCCTTTGCCGTGCGTCGAGGCGAAAACCAGTGGCTCGCCTCGCGCGGTGGTGGCCAAAACCTCTGCTCCAGCTTTTAACGTGAAATCGCCCAACGGCCGGTCCCCGGTGTGCCAGTTGGTTTTCGCACCGCGCGTGATCGGATGATCTTCTCGTGTAATTTGAATGGGGAATACTCGAAAGGGCAGCTCGATTTCGTTTGCGGGTGACGTCGGCCAGGTAACCTTGGTCATTTTGAAAAACCCCGGCCAAACCCGATCTTTGGAATCGTTAAACGCCATCAGTGCACTGTGCAAAACAATCAGTCCTTTGCCGGATTTTACGAACTCCTCAATGGCTTTCTCGGCATCCTTGCCCAGACGCGGGCCCAGATAATCATCCACGACCACGTCAAATGGCGCGAGCGTGGGGGCGGAAATCCCGGCGGGTGTTTCGCAGATGCGCGTCTCGAACCGGCCCGTGTCATCTAGCAATTGGCGCAGCAACGGAGCGGTGATTTTCCAGTCGTGCGTGCCCGCGCCAGTCAGGATCAGCACTCGCAGCGGCGAGCTTCCGGCGCGCACTTGCGAGGCCAGCCCGGCTGGCGGAAGCAACAAGGCCAGCAACGCGAGCACGAGCGTTCCCAAGCGATGGATCGCGGGTTTCACGGGGGAAAACTAGCAACGCGCCGGAATCCGTTATTGCGCGGGAGCGGCAAATTTTGGTCCAGGAGCGGCGCCGCGCTTGGGCGGGCTTGCCTGGTAGTGCTCCCGATATTCGCGGGGCGTGCGACCAAATTGGCGCCGGAATTCACGCGTGAAATGGCTTTGGTCCGCGAAGCCGGAATTGAGGGCCACCTCGGCGAGCGGTTCGCTGGTGTGGATCAGCGCGCGGCTGGCGAGGCGCAGGCGGAACTTGCGCAGATACTTCTGCGGCGTGAGGTGGAAATTCGCGAGGAACTGCCGTTCGAAGGCGCGGAGGGACATCTTGGCCACGGAGGCAAGCTGGCGGTTCGTGACTGGATGGCGATAATGGTCGCGCATGTGGGCCAATACTGGTCCGAACCCCGCGCCCGCGGGTGGATCATCACGGTTCAACACGCGTGTCATGCCGGCAGTGCCGACAATTTTCCCGCGGGAGTCACGCACGGGGATTTTGTCCGTGACGTGCCACGTGGCCGCGCCCTCGGACTCGCCGACGCGCTCGATC
>CAZMLP010000522.1:0-1747 GCA_964566745.1 uncultured Verrucomicrobiota bacterium
CCTGCCTGATGGAGCCCTGGGACGGCCCCGCTTCCATCGCCTTCACGGATGGCAAGATGATTGGCGCGATCCTGGATCGCAATGGCCTGCGCCCCTCGCGCTATTATGTCACCAAGGACGACTACGTGATCATGGCGTCCGAGGTCGGCGTGCTCGACGTCAAACCGGAGAACGTCCTGCTCAAAGGCCGTCTCCAGCCCGGTCGCATGTTCCTCGTGGATATGGAGCAAGGCCGGATCATCGAGGACGAGGAGATCAAGGACAAACTGGTCAAAGAGCAGCCGTACGCCCAATGGCTGGCGGACAACATGGTGAAGCTCGACTCCTTGCCGGATCCCGGCAAGCTGCCCGAGCCAAGCCATGCCACCGTGCTCCAGCAACAACAGGCTTTCGGTTACACCTTTGAGGATCTGCGCCTTTTGATGGTCCCGATGGCGCGCGACGGCGTCGAGGCGGTTGGCTCGATGGGCGTGTCCGTGCCCATCGCCGTGTTGTCCAACCGCCCGCAATCGCTCTACAGCTACTTCAAGCAGTTGTTCGCGCAAGTGACCAACCCGCCGATTGATTGCATTCGCGAGGAGATCGTCACCAGCGCGGTGACCACAATTGGCTCCGAGGGCAATCTGCTCAAGCCGACTCCCGAAAGCTGCCGGTTGATCGAGCTGAAGACGCCGATCCTCACCAACGAGGAATTTTCCAAACTCCAGCACTTGAACCATCCCGCGTTCAAGTCGGCCACGCTTTCAACACTCTACAAAGTCGCGGAAGGCGCGGACGGGCTGGAGAAGGCGATGGAAGACTTGTTCGCCAAGGCGGACGAGGCCATCGACGGCGGCGCGAACGTCCTGATTCTCTCGGATCGCGGCATCAATTATGAGAACGCCGCCATCCCCGCGCTGCTCGCGGTCAGCGGCCTGCACCATCATTTGATCCGCAGCGGCACGCGCACACGCGTCGGTTTGGTGCTCGAGTCCGGCGAGCCGCGCGAGGTGCATCACTTCTCGTTGCTGATCGGTTACGGCTGCGGCGCGATCAATCCGTATCTCGCCTTCGAGACCCTGGACGACATGATCCACGAGGGTCTGTTGCCCAACATCGATCACAAGACCGCCGTGAAGAATTTTGTGAAGGCGGCGGTCAAGGGCGTGGTGAAGGTCATCTCCAAGATGGACATCTCGACGATTCAAAGTTATCGCGGGGCGCAAATCTTCGAGGCCATCGGCCTAAACCATCACGTCATCGACAAGTATTTCACCTGGACCCCGAGCCGTGTCGAGGGCATCGGCCTGGACGTGGTGGCACGGGAGGTCGAGTTGCGGCATCGCCACGCCTTCCCGGACCGGCCGGTCAACGGCCACACGCTCGATGTGGGCGGCCAGTATCAATGGCGCGCCGATGGCGAGGTGCATTTGTTCAACCCGCAAACGGTTCACAAGCTGCAAAAGGCGGTCCGCACGGGTGATTACAAGACATTCCGCGAGTACTCGGCCCAGGTGAACGACCAGCTCAAGGCCGCCTGCACCTTGCGGGCGCTGCTCGAGTTCAAGCCGCGCGATCCCGTGCCGCTGGACGAGGTCGAGTCCGTGGAGTCGATCATGCGGCGCTTCAAGAGCGGCGCCATGAGCTACGGCTCGATCAGCAAAGAGGCCCACGAGGGCCTCGCCATCGCGATGAACCGTGTCGGCGGGCGCAGCAACACGGGCGAGGGCGGCGAGGACCCGGAGCGCTATGCGTGGAGCAACGAGCG
>CAZMLP010000523.1:0-2826 GCA_964566745.1 uncultured Verrucomicrobiota bacterium
TGCTCACTGCCGAGAAGCCCTTCGTGAATTTGAGCGTGCTGAGAAATTACAATTTCTCGCTCGGCCTTGGATTGATGTTCTTCGCGGGTCTGACCCTTTATGGCCTCACCGCCATCATGCCGCTCTTCTTGCAATCGCTCATGGGCTACACCGCCCTGCAAACCGGCTTTGCGATGATTCCGCGCGGCCTGGGCGCGGTGATTGCCATGCCCATCGCGGGCAAGCTGGTGACGAAAGTGCAGCCCCGTTATCTGGTCGCGGGCGGGTTTGTTTCTTTTGGCGCGGCGACCTACTGGCTCTCCCACCTGTCGCTGGATCTCACGCGCTGGGTTTTGTTTTGGCCGCTCTTCTTCAGCGGTGTCTCCATTGGCTTCATGTTTGTGCCGTTGAACACCCTGGCACTCGGCGCGCTCAAGCCCGAACAACTCGGCAATGCCAGCGGCATTTTCAACCTGATGCGCAATGTCGGCGGCAGTGTGGGCATCTCGCTAGTGACGACGCTCGTGGCGCGCGGCGCGCAAAGACATCAGACCGACCTCGCGGCGCATCTGACCCCTTTCGACGCCTCTTATCAGGCCGCCTTGCATGCCGCGACCGCGAACTTCGCGCGCCACACGGACACGGTCACCGCGCAGCACCAAGCCCTCGGCTCGATGTATCACACATTGGTGAGCCAGGCCAATTTGCTCGCCTATCTCGATAACTTTCGCTGGTTCGCCCTGCTTTGTGTCGCCTGCCTGGGCGGCGCGCTGTTGCTTAAGAAGGCAAAAGTCCACACGCCGGTTGCGGCTCATTGAAAAGGAGAATTTTCCCATGAAATCCACCCTCGCCTCATTCGCCCTGTTCTCGATCCTCGCCGCTGGAGGTTGCGCCGTCGGCCCGGATTATCACCGCCCGGAAGCCCACGCGCCCTCGGCCTGGAGCGAGCCGTTGGCGGGAGGCGAAACCAACGCGGCCGCGCCGCTCACGGTCTGGTGGAAGAACTTCAACGATCCAGAGCTCGACACGTTAATCGATCGCGCCATTCAATCAAATCTCGACTTGCGGGTCGCCCAAGCGCGGGTGCGCGAGGCACGGGCGCGTTACGGCGTGGCCAAGGCCGATCTTTGGCCGACCGCCAATGCCTCGGGCGGTTATCAACGCGCGGGGACCAGCCATCATCAACCGGTGCTTGGCTCCATCCCGCTGCCGCCGGATGTGCCCTTCGAAAATGATGTGCACCAGGCCGGCTTCGACGCCTCGTGGGAGATCGATGTCTTTGGCGGCAAGCGGCGCGGTGTCGAAGCCGCGAAGGCCGAGGTGTCCGCGTCCGAGGCTGGCCGCCGCGCGATCATCATGAGCCTGCTCGGCGACGTGGCCCGCAATTATGTCGAGGTGCGGGGTAGTCAACGGCGACTGGACATCGCCCGTCAAAACATCACGGCGCAAGAGAAGGCGCTGGCCATCACCCGCGACCGCTTCACGCAAGGACTCACCAGCGACCTCGACGTGCAGCAGGCCTCCACCCTGCTCTCGACCACCACGGCGGAAGTGCCGACGCTGGAGATATTGATCCAGACTTCGATCCATCGCCTCGGCGTGCTGCTGGGACAGCAACCGGGCGTGCTGCTGGCGGAATTGTCCACGACCGCGCCTATTCCGGGCACACCCGCGGTGGTGCCGGTGGGATTGCCGTCCGAGTTGCTGTTGCGCCGGCCGGACGTGCAACGGGTCGAGCGTCAATTGGCCGCCGCCACGGCGAATATTGGCGTGGCCCGCGCGGACTTGTTTCCCAGGTTCTTTCTCACTGGCACCGCCGGTTTTGAAAGCGTGAGCGCGAGTGACTGGTTCACGGCGGGCAGCCGGTTCTGGTCCGCGGGTCCAACGGTGCAATGGAAAGTCTTCGATGCGGGGCGTATTCGCGCGAACATCAAGGTGCAGAATGCCCGGCAGGAGCAAGCGCTGGCCACTTATGAGCAGACTGTTTTGACCGCTTTTGAGGAGGTCGAGAATGCGCTGGTCGCGTATGCGAAGGAGCAGACCCGGCGCGAATCGCTCGCCAAGGCGGTCGCTTCGAGTCAAAAATCGCTGCACTTGGCGAACAGTCTTTACGCGAACGGGCTGACCGATTTTCTCCATGTGCTCGATGCCGAGCGCTCCCTCTACCAAGTCGAGGACCAACTCGCGCAAAGCGACCGCGCGGTGTCCGCGAATTTGATCACGCTCTACAAGGCGCTGGGGGGCGGCTGGGAAACGTTTGAACGTCCGGCCTCGGAGGCCGTCGCGCAAACGAGCGCCAGGTCGCGGTGATGGGAGGTGTTTCGTCCGCAGTCCAGCCGCCACGTTCTCGGAGATGGGAACGTGGTTTTTGTCTTTTTGGCGGCCCCAATCAAACCGCAAATATGGCGCAGTGAGCCTGGCGCAAACGCCTCGCAACCCGAGAATTGCCAGGGTAGGCTAAATCGCAAGCACTTGTTAATGCCGCCATGAAACGCCGAGCCTTTTTGCGGAATTGCACCGGAATCGCCGCCACCGCCGCACTGGCCTCGCTGCGCCAGCGAGCCGACGCGCAGGGGGAGGCCGCGCGTTCCTCGGGCGATGCCATCGTGATCGATCCCAAGCCCCTGTTTGACATCTCGCCGCGACTTTACATGCAGTTCATGGAACCGCTTGGCACGACCGACTCGTCGGTGGAGGCCGTCTGGTCCTACGACGCGGACGACTGGCGCGCGGATTTTGTCGCCGCGAGCAAGGACCTCGCGCCGGACGTGATGCGCTACGGCGGCCTGCTCAGCCGCTACTACAAATGGCGCGAGGGAGTTGGCCCCGCAACGCGGCGACCGTGGA
>CAZMLP010000524.1:0-8082 GCA_964566745.1 uncultured Verrucomicrobiota bacterium
ACATTCACGCCCAAATCTTGCCTCCTGCCTCCGCCATCCCGTTTGAGGACTGGCTGCTACGGCCGGATCGATTCAAGGCGGCGGCGCATCGTGAGGACTCCAACCGGCAACTGAGTTTGGAGAACGGCCTGGTTCGGCGCACCTTCCGCCTCGCGCCCAACGCCGCAACGGTGGCGTTTGATAATTTGATGACCGGCGCCAGCGTCTTGCGCGCTGTGAAGCCTGAGGCGCTGGTCACGGTGGACGGCAAGGAGTATCCGGTCGGCGGTTTGAAAGGGCAGCCGGACCTCGCTTATCTCTTGCCCGAATGGATCGGCTCGTTGACCAACGACCCGGCGGCGTTCCAGTTTCAAGGTGTGCAAATCGGCAAACCGCGCGCGCCGTTCGCGTGGAAACAGCCGCGTCATCACGCGAATCTGCCCTGGCCAACGCCCGGCGTGGCCGCGACGTTTCATTACGCGGGCGTTCAACCGGAGACGCGCGGCTTGGAGGTGGCGGTGGAATACGAGCTTTACGATGGCCTGCCCGTTCTCGGCAAATGGTTGACCGTGAGCAATGGCACGGATCGCGCGGTGACGGTGGACAGCTTCACGAGCGAGTTGCTGGCGGCTGTCGAGTCCGACTCGGCCGTGAACGGCCGCGAGGCGAAGGCATGGATGCCCCCTGCTATCGACGTGCTTAGCGACTACGCGTTCAACGGCATGGACGCGGCGTCCGCCAGTCGCGCCTCCTCGTGGCAGGAGGACACCAACTACACCACGCAGGTCTCTTACGAGTTGAAGACTCCCTGCTTGCTCGTGTGCCGTCCTTTAAATGGCCCCGCGGCCCGCCTGGAGCCGGGACAAGTTTTCCACTCGTTCCGCTGTTTCGAGGTGGTGCATGACTCGACGGAGCGCGAGCGGCAGGGTCTCGCGTTGCGCCGCGCGCAACGGACGCTGGCGCCGTGGACCACTGAAAATCCCGTGATGATGCATGTGCGCGGTTCCGACACGAAGACCTTCCGCAATGCTGTGGATCAATGCGTGGCGGTCGGGTTCGAGATGATCATCTACACGTTCGGCAGCGGCATCAACATGGAGAACGAGCAGCCGGACTATGTCGCCAGGATCAAGGCGGACGTCGATTACGCGCACAGCAAGGGAATTGAAGTCGGCGCTTACTCGCTATTCAGCAGCCGTCGCATTGACGACGCGAACGACGTGATTTCGCCGCGCACCGGCAAGCCGGGCGACGTGATCTTCGGCACGGCGCCATGCTTTGGCAGCACTTGGGGAACCAATTATTACCACAAGCTGACCAACTTCATGGCACAGACGGGCCTGGATTTGCTGGAGCATGACGGCCCGTACCCGGGCGACTCCTGCGCCTCGACGAATCACCCGGGGCATCATGGCCTGGCGGATTCGCAATGGGTCCAATGGCGCATGAGCACGGACCTCTATTCATGGTGTCGCGAACGTGGGATCTATGTGAACCAGCCGGATTATTATTTCCTCTCCGGCGCGACTAAAACCGCGATGGGCTATCGCGAATCCAACTGGTCGTTGCCGCGCGCGCAACAGTTTATCCACGCGCGCCAGAACATTTACGACGGCACTTGGACCAAGTCCCCGACGATGGGTTGGATGTTCGTGCCGCTCACCGAGTACCAGGGCGGGGGCGCGGCGGCGACCATCGAGCCGTTGCGTGAGCATCTGCCAGACTACGAGTCGCATCTCGCGAACACCCTCGGCGCCGGCGTGCAGGCGTGCTGGCGCGGGCCGCGTTTGTATGACGCGGACGAGACGCGTGACTTGGTCAAGCGGTGGGTCGATTTTTTCAAGCAAAACCGCGACATTCTCGAGAGCGACCTGATTCATTTGCGCCGTGCGGATGGGCGCGACTGGGACGGCTGGCTGCACGTCAATCCGCGCCTGGAAACGCGCGGCCTCGCCATGATCTACAATCCGTTGCCCACAGAACTCCGCCGCGAAATCCGGTTGCCGCTTTACTATACTGGTCTGCGTGGCAAGGCGAAGGTCGCGGTCGGTGATGCCGCGCCAAAAACTGTGGCGTTGAACGATCGGCAAGAAGCGGCCGTTACCGTGACAATTCCCGCACATAGCCAAGTGGCGGTGAAAATTGGGCCGGATGGCGCAAAGAAATGAGCCTCCGCGAAATTCATGCGGATGTTGGATTTGCCGACGGCGAAATTATTTCATGCGAAAGAGTCGGAAGCGATGTTGTGGTCAAAATCAGGGCATGGAACTCGAGAATCTTGCGGATTCAATTCAAAGACTCTTTGCTGGTGCTGGATTTGATGGGAGGGGACATTTCCGGGCTTTATGTGCACGGCGAAGAAACAGAGTTGATAAAAAAGGCACTGGCGTACGCGTACATAGGCCCCCCCCGAAGACTCCTTATTTGAACTATGCCTTCCTAAACAATGATGATCATTCCTGTTTGGATATTGTCGCCACCGAAATAGAAATAGCTGTGGAATGAAACATGCGCGAGGGTTCCTCCATTAGCGTTGGCAAACTATTCAACTCAAGCGCCCATCGCGCGGTGTTTGGCGTTTTGCTGGGCCTGTTTTTGTTAATGGATTTCTATCCTCGCTTTGGCCGAACCGACTTTCGCTATACAGGCTGTGACCCGGCACGCGAAGTGTTGAACCTCGGCTACCCGCTGGCTTTCTTCATTTACGACAAGACAATCCGCCCTCCGCTTGTTATCGCGCCATTGGCGCAGGTTTTCATGCCGATTCAAATTCTTGTCCTTGGATTTGTCATCGCCGTTCCTCATTTCAGCAATTGGTTGAGCCGGCATCTCTCGCAGTCACAAGCCACGAATTCCTCGCCGACAAAATAGTTTACGCCGCCAGCCCGGCCAACGCATCCTTGGGGCATATCCGAATTTTATGAAAGCCCTTCAACTTGAGAAGCCCCAGGCGTTCCGCGTGGTCGAGATTCCCGAGCCGTCCGCGCCGGAGTCCGGCGACGCGGTGGTGCGCGTCCACAACGTCGGCATTTGCGGCACGGACTTCAGCGGATTCCTCGGCAAGATGCCGTTCTTCTCCTATCCGCGCATTCCGGGCCACGAACTGGGCGTCGAGGTGGTCAGTATCGGAACCGGCGTGACCAATGTGCAGCCCGGGGACCATTGCTCCATCGAGCCGTATCTGAACTGCCAGCGGTGTCATTCGTGCCGCCGCGGTCACACGAATTGCTGCCAGAGCAACCAGACGCTCGGCGTGCATTGCGACGGCGGCCTCACGCGCCTTTACACCGTGCCCGCGCGCAAGTTGCACGTTTCGCGCAAGCTCTCCTTCGAGCAACTGGCGCTAGTGGAGACGCTCGCCATCGGCTGCCATGCGGTGAATCGCGGCGGGCCGAAGCCGGGCGAGTCCGTGCTGGTCGTCGGCGCGGGGCCCATCGGGCTTTCCGTGATCGAGTTCGCCAAGCTCTCCGGCGCCCGCACCATCGTGATGGACATGAACCCGCGCCGCCTCGAGTTTGTGCGCAACGTCATGGGCGTGAAGGACACGATTGAAGTGAAGGGCGACGGCGCGGAGACGCAGGCGCTGGCTGATTTGACGAACGGCGATTTTGCCGAGGTGGTGATCGACGCGACCGGCAGCAACAAATCAATGTCGCACGCGCTGAACTACACCAGCTTCGGCGGCACGCTCGTGTATGTGGGCATCACGCAGCAGGAGCTGTCGTTTTTGCACGCGCCGGTGCTGCATCGCCGGGAGTTGACCATCCGCGCCAGCCGCAACGCGCTCGCGCCGGACTTCACCCGCATCATCCGGCTGATCGAGGACGGCCAAATCGACACGCGCCCGTGGATCACCCATCGCGCGACGTTCGACGAGGTCATCGGTGTGTTTCCCACTTGGTTGAAACCGGAGACCGGCGTGATCAAGGCGGTCGTTTCGATTTAGCAAATCGTCCTGGTGCCCGCCTTGCCCAAACCGGACTTGGAGACGGTCGCGTGTGAGTGGTGTCAAAATTGGCGTGGCGTCGCCCAAAAGCGTTGCAACGCGCAATATTTTGGGCGTTTGGAAACATTCCCGCGGCAAAATTTCTTATTCCGCTTGGCGGCGCGGCGCGTTGTGCTATACGTCGCCGCGCGTGGAACCGGATTCGGTGGCCATGTCTCCGGCGGAATGACCCAAACACATCCCGCGCGAAGAGACGGGCTGGCTTGCGCCGGGCCGCGACTGTTTCAATCAAACCATTTTGACGTGCTCTTCCGATGAGAATTGACGCGCACCAGCATTTTTGGTCGTACGACGAGGCGCAATACCCTTGGATTCCCAAAGGCTCCCGGCTGCACCGGGATTGGTTGCCAGCGGACCTCGATCCGCTACTCGCCTGGCGCCAGATGGATGGCTCGGTCGCGGTCCAGGCACGACAAACCCTCGAGGAGACCCGCTGGCTGCTTTCGCTGGCCGACCAGAATCCCAGCATCAAGGGTGTGGTGGGCTGGGTCGATTTGCGGTCCCCGCGCGTCGAGGAGCGTCTTGAGGAACTGGTGAAGCATCCCCGGCTGGTGGGAGTGCGCCATGTGGCGCAGGACGAGCCGGACGACAAATTCCTCCTGCAGCCCGAGGTGATGCGCGGGATTGGCAGCCTGAAGCGTTTTGGACTGACGTATGATTTGCTGGTTTATCCCCGGCAACTGCCTGCCGCGATCGCCTTGGCCCGTCGCCTCCCGGAGCACCGTTTTGTGCTCGACCACATTGCCAAGCCGCCCATTCGGAACGGGGTAATGGAGCCTTGGGATGACCAAATCCGGCAACTGGCGCGCTCGCAAAACGTTTATTGCAAGATTTCAGGACTGATTACCGAGGCCAATCATCAAAAATGGGCGCCGGAGGAGGTTTATCCCTATTTGGACGTGGTTTTTGAGGCGTTCGGCACGAACCGGCTGATGTTCGGCTCCGACTGGCCGGTTTGCCTGCTGGCCGGAAGCTACGACCGGGTTTACGAGCTGGTGGCAGGTTATACACGCGGTCTCGCTCCGATCGAGCAGGAAGCGTTTTTTGGGGGAAATGCGGCGCGCTTCTACACGCTGCGTCCTTGAGTTTTTCCCGACGAGTTACACCGCGACCCAGACCTGGCCATTCTCGACCTTGACCGGATAGGTTTTAACGGGTCGCTCCGGATTGCTGAGACAAGCGCCGGTCGCGGGATCAAACTCCCAGCCATGCAACGGGCAGAAGATGCGGCCGTTTTGCAAGCAACCCGCTCCTAGGGGCGCGCCGCGGTGCGGGCAAGCGTCATCGACGGCGTAAAACGTTCCCTCCACATTGTAGAGCGCGAACTCCTTTCCCCGCACATGCACAGTGCGACCCGCTCCCGGCGGCAGACTGGCGACATCGGCCACGGGAACGAAAACCGGGCTTTGCGCAAAGTCCGAACTCATGGCGCGGGTTCGGTCGGCGGTGGGGGCGTGTGCTCGGCCGGTTTGTTCGGAGGTGTGGAAGGCGCGGTGGTGTTCTTCGCGTTCTTCTTCCACGGCATGTCCGGAAATTTCTCGGGCAGCTTGATGTTTTGCGGCTTGGGTTTCGCCAATTCGAGTTCCGGGTCAGACACGCTCTCCGCGCCCGGCGCGGGCGCGCTCATGTAGCAGCTCCACGAGGCGATGCGCGCTTGCAGCCCGTGGTGCTCCGCCGTCTTTTTATCCCCGCTCTTCATGTAAAAAAGCGAGAGGTTGGTATGAACGAGTTGCTCGCCGGGCTGGAGCTTTTCGGCCTTGTGACCCTCGATGATGGCCCGCGCGAAATCCCCCTTACGATAATAGGCCATGCCCAGCGCGAGTTGCGCGTCAAACTGCGCCGGATCGGCGGCGACGATGGCCGACAGCTTGGCGACCGCCGAGTCGTAATCACCCGTGCTGAAATCAAACATCGCGTCGTCGTATTGCGCTTGCCAGTCCGCCATAATGCTCTTGGTCCCTCGCGATATCGCACGCCGGGGGGCCGGGCGCAAGCAATCCGCGTTGACCAGCCGGGAAGCCCCGCCAGTCGCGTCATCATTGTCGGGCGGTGGTATTCCGCACGAGACCGGCGCCTGGCCCGTTGCGAGATGCATGACCTGGCCTGACCGCCCGGCCAGTTTGCCCAGATTCCCTCAAACTTCGCAGCGGGGCGGCTTGGCGCGCTCCATGCCCATCATCCGAGTGGAAAGCGGGCGCGAAGAACGGCGCACCGTCCACGACGAAAAAAAACTGGAAATAAAATCCCTTTCGGATTTCTCGTTTTGGGTTCAGGAGCGCCGGAAATGCTCGCCGGAGGCCCCCATTCCGGCTAATCATGACTCGCGAAAATCAGGTTTATCGCGACCATGACATTGCCGATTCAACTGCTCTCGACCGATTTTGACGGGACCATTCATTCCGAGTTCGAGAACCCGCCCGTCTCGCCCATGCTGGTGCGGAAAATCCGCGAGCTGCAGGAGCAGGGCGCAAAATGGGTGATCAATACCGGGCGCGACCTCTCGAGCCTCATGGAAGTGATGGGCCGCGCGCATTTGCCCATCAAGCCCGACTACGTGATTGTGGTGGAGCGCGAGATTTACCAGCACGACCAGTCGCAATATGTCATTTTGGAGCCGTGGGGCGAGGAATGCCGCCGCAAGCATGACGAGCTGTTTATCCGGGTCGGACCTGATCTCCCGCGCCTGGTGAGCTGGATCAATGATCGATTCGAGGCGACCATTTACGCCGATGCTTACTCCCCGTTTTGCCTGATCGCCGGAAGCATCGACGACACGGACGAAATCGAGGCTTACCTCAACGACTATTGCCAGGGCGTCCCGTCCCTGACAGTGGTCCGGAACGATGTGTATGCCCGCTTCAGTCACGTGCATTATAACAAGGGCACGGCCTTGGCCGAGGTGGCCCGCCAGCTTGGAGTTATCCCGGCAAACATCCTCGCGGCGGGCGACCATTACAACGATCTGCCCATGCTGTCGCGCGAGTATGCCCACCGCCTGGTGGCCCCGGCCAACGCCATCGACGTGGTGAAACAAAAAGTCCGGGAACAAGGCGGATACATCAGCAACCAGCCGTGCGGGCACGGTGTGCTGCGGGGCATCGAGGCGATGCTGGAGCAGCAATGGCCGCAATAAGCCCAGCGGGCGCGTCACCCAAGCTCGAAAAATCTTCGTTAAAACGTGAAGGCGACGGCTTAACCAAAGGTCGGCGAGAATCAGTTTTACTAATATTTATTTCCGCAATTCTTTTGAATTTCGGGACTTGTTTTCATAACATATTTATATTCAACATCTTGCATTGTCCCTTTCCCAATTGACAGGACGGCCCCCGGTGCTAGTGTCCATTAGCAATTGGCGCTAAGCCCAATTGCCTTTTTTGTCGATTAGTTTTGATGGATGAGTCGGTGACAACATTTTGAGAAACGAATTTCATGAGTGAAGCTACTTTGAACCCTCCCCCGGCGGGCGGGGCTCCGCAGGTCTCCAAGATCTCGGAGGCGGTGATTCGCATTGCCGGTAATTCCCAGGACGGTATCCAGGCCATCGGCGGCTTTTTGGCCCGTTTGGCCGGACGCAGCGAGCAGGAGGTCATGACGTTTATGACCATTCCCGCCACAATTTCCGGCGGCCCGTCCATTTTTCAAGTTCGCATCGGCTCCGGGGAAGTGTTGAGCTCGGGTGACGAGGCGGACGTCTTGCTGGCCTTCTACCAGCACTCTTACGAGGATCACATTGGCTCCCTGAAGAAGGGCGGCATTGTGTTGTATGATTCAGACCAAGTGGTGCCGAAGCCGGAATGGCTGACTGAGTACCGGCATGTGGGCGTGGCCATCACCGGTCTCACGGTCGAGGCCATCGGTGGCACAGCCAAGGACAAGGGCAAGAATATTTACGCCCTCGGCCTGATCGCCAAGATGTTTGATTTGAATGTGCCGAAGCTCGAGAAGCTCATTGGCGAGCGTTTCGGCGGCAAGGACGCGAGTATTTTGAACAACGCGCTGGCCGCCTTCCATGCCGGTTACAGCCACTCGCTGGGCAACATCGTCGGGATGTTCCAATTCCTGGAGGGCCAGAACAAGGGCCGCACCCAAATCGTCAT
>CAZMLP010000525.1:0-3873 GCA_964566745.1 uncultured Verrucomicrobiota bacterium
GTCCTCGGGCATGAGATCGAGCACATCGCCCGTCGCCACGCGTTGAAGATGATCGAGCGCGGCAATCTGCTGCAGGGCTTGGGCAGTGTGGCGCAGGTGTCGCTCACGGCGACGGGGAAAGGCGGCAGCATGGTTAATTACTCCCAGTCGATCGGCCAATTGACCGACTCGATTATTCAAAAAGGCTTCGACCCGAAAACAGAATACTATGCCGATGCCCGTGGCGCCCAACTCGCCACGGTGGTCGGCTACGCCCCGGACGGTCTCAAACAATTTCTGGAGGAATTGAAGAAGCGCCAGACCACGGAAACCAAAATGTTTCCCACCCATCCGCCTTTGCAAAGCCGGATTGACAAGCTCTCATCCGGCGGTGGTGGGAGGAGATAGCCTTTGGAACACGGGAACGGGCTGCCTTCCGCTTGCCCCACAATTCACCGAATCGACTTGCCTCGGCGCCGCGCGCGGGGGGATTCTTCGGTCGATTGGTTCACCGGGCGACGCGCGGCGGGCCAATCTCCCGGGCCCATAGCTCAGCGGTTAGAGCAGGCGACTCATAATCGCTTGGTCCTCGGTTCAAATCCGAGTGGGCCCACCATTTCTCCCTGTCCACGACCTCGTGACCGCAACAATGATTTCTCCCACTCGCAAAGTGGGCGGAGCGGACTTGAGTCAGCTTAGGCGGCGGTGAGGGGCAGGGTGGATTACTTCAGTCTGGTGAGCACCGTATCGATCCATGCAAGCCAGGAGACGGGCGAACGGTCGTGGCATTCCACTCGACGGTTGAAACAGCGTGCGCCATGACGCTCGAAGGCGGTGTGAAAACCGGGGCTGGTGGAAAAGAAGCTTTTCCGGCGAGCGCGTCCCAGCGCGCAAATGGAGTAGCGGAGGCGGAGCAAGTCGAGCGGTTGCTGAGAAACGCGGTCCCAGAATTTTTCCCCGTCGACCGGGGAGTTCAGACAAATCAGGACCGTGTGCTCCGTGCTCAACTCCTCGGGAGCGTAGTCAAGAAGGCCCACCACCCGGGCATCCAAACCGGCGTTGGATAACACCTTGACCGCGTCCTTTGCCCATCGCGCCGACCCGCCGGTTTTGGCGCCGTGAAGGATCAAAATTGGTTTCATTTTGACAAGGGGGATTCCGTGGAAATTTTTTCAAACAAGAGAACATCGGTGTTTTCCCGCGCGAGGACGTGAGAAGGCTCCGCGGGCGGCAAAGGCCTGCTTTCGCCCTCGCGCAACATTCTGCGGCCCGAGGCAGTCTCTATTTCCAGCAGGCCGTGCGAAACCATCACCATGCCGATGCACCCGGCGAAACATGGGCTCACATCGGGACCCGCGGGAAGCCCGAGCAGCCGCACGCACAGGCAATGATTGGCAAACACGCAGCGCCCCGCTGGCGGGGGCGCCGCTGTATCTTTCGTTGTGGATGTTTCCGGCATGCTCGAAAGTTACTCTGCCGGCCGCAGGCGCGCCTCCGGCCGTTTGTCATTTTTTGACGGCGGGTTGCGGCCATTGAGCACAATCCTCGTTGGCCGGCTTCGAGGTTACGGGAATCCATCGGGAACTTGGATCCGGGATGGTTCATCCCGCTCGAACCACCCGTAAAGCACGGGCAGCAGAATGAGGGTGAGGAACGTTGACGTGAGAATCCCGCCAATGACGACAGTTGCCAAAGGCCGTTGGACTTCCGCGCCCGGTCCCGTCGCGATGGCCATGGGAATGAAACCCAGGCTCGCCACGAGGGCGGTGGTGATTACCGGCCGCAAGCGGGTAAGCGCGCCCTCCATTATCGCCTCTTTGACGCGTTTGCCGCCCAGGCGCAATTCGTTGGTATAGCTGATCATCACCACGCCGTTCAGCACCGCCACGCCGCTCAAGGCGATGAAACCAATGGCGGCGGTGATGCTAAAAGGCATGCCGCGCAGCAGAAGCGCAAACACGCCTCCCGTGGCGGCCAACGGAATGCCGGTGAACACCAGCAGCGCTTGTTTTCCGCTACCGAAGGCCATGAAGATCAGCGCAAAGATCAGCAGCAACGCCGCCGGAACGACAACGGCCAGACGAGCCCTGGCCTCGACCAGATTTTGGAATTGCCCGCCGAACTCGACCGTGACGCCGTCGGGAATTCCAACTTGGTCCCGCACTGCCACCTTGGCGCGGCGGACCCATCCTTCCATGTCGCTCGAGTCCAGGTTCACGAGCAGCGCCGCGCGGCGATGGCCGGCCTCGCGCAATATGGGAGACACGGTTTTGGTCATCTCGAATTTGGCAAGCGCGCCGAGTGGCAGGACGCCGTGCTCGCCCACGCGCACCGGCAATTCGCGAAGCAGGGAAAGATTTTCCCGCGCGCTGTCCGGAAGACGCACCATCAAGTCGAGCCGCCGATTGCCATCGGGCAGGATGCCGACGTTTTGCCCCGCCAACGACGCTTCGATGACGTGGTTGATTTCGGCGGAATGGACATTTTGCCACGACAGGGCGTCTCGTCTCGCGGTGATCTCGAGCAAGGGAACACGGCCAAGGGTCTCGAATTCGATTTCACCCGTTCCGGGAATTTTTTCCAGGGCAGTTTTGATTTCGGCGGCAACTTGCTCGGTCACATCGTAGTTGTCCCCGTATATCTTCACGGAAATATCCGCGCGAATTCCCTCCAGCAGCTCATTAAACCGCATCTCAATTGGCTGGGAAAATAACAATTCCGTGCCTTTGAATTCTTGCTCAAGCAATTCACGCATCGCCTTGATTAATTCCGGTTTGGCGGGGTGCTTTCCGTTTATTGGACGCCATTCCGGTCTTGGTTTTAACAGCACCCAGGTGTCGGCTTGGTTTACCCCCATGGGATCAGTTGCGATTTCAGGAGTGCCGAGGGTCGTGAAGACGGAGGTGATTTCCGGGAACTTGTCGCGTAGCAGTTTTTCCGCGCGGCATTGTTCCGCGATGGACGCTTCCAAAGAGATGGCGGGATCGCGGTTGAATTGGATCACCAGCGCGCCCTCGTCGAGCGTGGGAATGAATTCCTGGCCCAAACGGGTAAAAGCAAAGCCGGACAAGCCCAATAGCGCGAGCGCGCACGTGGCCACGATCCAGCGCCACTGGACCGCGAGGCGCAAGGCACGCTCGTAACCGGTCGTCAACCGCCGGAATAGCCAGTTATCACCCTCGCGCACGGTCCCGCGCAGCAGAACGGCGCAGAGCGCTGGCGCGACGGTCAGCGTCAGCACCAGCGCGCCGCCGAGCGCGAGCATCACGGCGACCGCCATCGGGTGAAACATTTTGCCCTCGATGCCGGTGAGCGCGAGCACCGGCAGATAAACGAGGGTAATGATCAGCACGCCAAAGAAGACCGGCGTACCCGCCTGCCTGCTGGCCGAGAGGACGATTTGGACGCGCTCATGGCAGGTTAGTTTTCGTCCCAGCTTGTGCTGTTGCCCGCCGAGTTGCCGGACAACATTCTCCACGAGCACCACCGCCCCATCGATGACGAGGCCGAAATCGATCGCCCCGAGGCTCATCAAATTGCCGGAGACGCCCAGGTAACTCATGCCGGCCAACGCGAACAAAAAGGCGAGTGGAATGGCTGCCGCGACGATGAGCGCGGCACGCCAGTTGCCCAAGGTGAAAAACAGCACTGCGGTGACCAGCAGGGCGCCCTCCAGAAGATTTTTCTCCACTGTCCCAATCGTTTTGCCCACCAATTCAGCGCGGGTGTGAAGCGGCCTGATCACCACGCCCGGCGGCAAATGCTTTTGTGCCGCGTCGAGTTTTGCGGCGACGAGTTGCGCCGTTTGCCGGCTGTTTTCGCCGGTGATCATCATCACCATGGCAACGATCCCCTCCTCGCCGTTCACGGTGGCCGCGCCGGCGCGTGCCCTTG
>CAZMLP010000526.1:0-9811 GCA_964566745.1 uncultured Verrucomicrobiota bacterium
CCCAGCTTTTCAGGCCGATGACCGGCAGCGCGAACTCGAATGCCGGTTTCCAGTCCGGCGTGTCCGCAAGCCGGAAGCACTCGTAGATTTTTTTTCGCGGCTGCGCCTCGCCGTTCGCTGGTTTGTTGTGACGCAGGCCGAGGAGCAAACCACCCTCGCCGTCGTTGTCCACATGGCGGTGCAAGATGAACGCGTCGATGCCGTCCAGCGCCTCGATTTTTTTGTAAGCGTAGCAATATGCCGCCGCCTGGATCGTCTCGCCATCCGGCCCCTTTGGTGTGTGAAACCCTTGCTCGCTGAAAATGATGTGGCGCGGCTTCCCGTGATAGAGCATCTCCGGGCGGCGCATATAGCCGGGCAGCAGCTCGATGTTCTTGAAGGTGATGCGCGGCGTGGTGTCGATGTTCGTGGTCGCGGTCTTGTCATTCCAGAAACGTGGCTCGAACAAATTTTCCGGATAAGGGTGGAAGGCCAGGTTCCAATCGAAGTCTCCGCCCTCGCGCGCGTGCCTCGCGAAGTATTCCAGGAATAAACGGCCGGGGAATGCCTGATGATCGTCACCCGCCGGGTAACGAATGTTCCAGTGATGCTCCATCGAGAGATAGACGCGGCCCCAAGAGGACTCGCGCCGGATGGCGTCGTGCATGATCCGCACCGCCTTCAAGTAAGAGTCCGCGAACTCCTCCATCGTCGCGCGCCCGAGGTTGCTCCACCACCAGTGCGAGTTCACCTCGTTGCCGATGATGTATCCCGCCACGCGGCCATACTTCCGGTCCGGCCGCGACCAGCGCTCGGCGGCAAACTCCATGGTCGCGGAAAGCCAGTTGGTTCCGTCCGGCGTCTCCGTGTTGAAAGCGCCGAGATGGTTCGGCGTGGAGGGATCGTACTTGGGATGGAGCATCAACCGGTTCACCTCGGGATCGCCATTCTGGTAAGCGAGGATGATGAGGTTCACCAGCACGCCCTTCTCGGAAAGTGTCTTGATCTGGCGGTCCATGTGCTCGACGTAACCGCGCTGGAAACGATACTCCCGCCCGCCGAAGGTCCACCCCAGGTTGTTCGAGTCACCCTTCGGATCGACCATCTGGCAGAGGTTGACGTTGAGCGCGGCGTGCTTCACGCCCAGCACCAGCGCGTCCTCGACTGACTCGACCTGCAAACCTTTTTTCGACGCCGCGACCGGATACGGCTCGTTGTAGCTCGAATGGATTTCGGCGGTGTTCGTAGAAATTACCGAACCGAAAAACCACGCTACTGCGCACAATAGCGTGATCCCTTGCTGCAGGTGGGAAACAAATGATTCTTGCGACCGCAGAGGATTATTGAGAGCGGATGGCATGGACGCGAAGGTTTACGTGTTTCGATGACGGAGGTTCAACGCAGTATCGCAATTTTTGGGGATACGCCTCAAACGTGCTTCATTAGCACATCTCGTTCGCTCCACTTTACGGATTTGCCATTATGTGTACCAAGCAGTCTGTAAAGTTCACCTGTTCGAGCCGGACTATAACCTTCTGCCTCATCGTTAATGAAAGCGACCCGCTTACGGACGAAATCTTTGAATTTCGTGCTTTCCGTCAGTTCAAAATTAACGATCGCCTTGGTAAAGTCAGAATAAAATCGATTCTGCGTAGATCCGGTAACGAAACAAATCAGCGAAATCGCGTTTGAATATTGAACAGCGATATTGAAGCGGGCTCCTGGCAAGTCCTCAAGACGGTAATTAGTTCGCAACACCGGAGTCTCAAATGCAGTGCTGTTATTTAAGCTAGTGACAGAAATTTTGATGAAATCCTTTGCCTTTCGATGAAACGTCATCCGGTGTTGAGCTTCTACAGATGTCTCTTTTGGAAGAGACGTCCAATTTACGACGCTGACCACAAAATTCGCCATGTCGTAAACCGCAGATGATAGTAGTTCACGAGAGAGCACTCGCTTAAAGTAAAATTGACGGCCGCTCTTCTCAAAAAAAATTGAAACTCCGAAATGCCCCATGAAATGTTTCAAAACGGCTTCAAATTCCATTTCATCAGATTCACCTGTTGAATAGAAATTATCCTCGGCATCTAGCCAGCCCGCATCGGTAACCACGAATTCATCGTTGCGCGACGTGACAAACACCGACACAAATTTGTCAGTTGCGGTTGCGAAAGGTGTTATGATTTCGACGCTGTTCCCGCGCGGTTTGCAGTTCCAGAGCTTGCTGAAATCCGACCGCAAAATCGGAATTATATCGTCGCAGGTCAGGTTCATCTTCAAAAACCAATTCCCGCAAGCGGATCTTGGTCCACCGGCGGAGCCATAAAGGGCAGATGCGCTGACTGTTCGGCGCATGTCAGTGCCGTCGTTCCTACGCCAAAAAGGATAGTGTGTTTACAGAACAGAGAAAGCCCAAAACCAATGTCCGCTCGCAGCTGCAAAACTGTGTTGGCATCCGAAAGCTCGGCCGTTTTGTAAGCAATCAGGATGCCGTCGGAATTGTACCAATGAAAATGCGGCGTTGTAACTTGCTGCTGTGGTAATGGTATGCTCGCCAGACGATTTCGATGTGTCACACCGTCAGAATCGAATCGAAAGCAGGGGTCAGGTCCAAAAAAAGCCACACGAATTTTAAAACCGAAGTGACCTCTATTCTTGATGCTTTGTTCAATCAGAAAGGAGCCTACGGTCGATGACGTAGGATTATGAAAGTCTGTGGACCCATTTAACCACGTCGTATTGTTTGGTTTTGCCAGGAGCAAAACAGGATTTGAGGTCGTATTCTTTTTGGTGCCCAAAAACCAAAGGTACAATGCGTAGTTGTCTAAAATGATCTGATTAGAACTAGGCATAAACTTCGTGAATTTGACCACATTGGCGCGCCAGCAAGTCCGGTTGTATGCTAGTCGGCGGCTTGAATTAGGCAACCGGAAAGAATTTTTTTGCCCGGGATCGGTCTTGGACGGACTATTTCATAGACCATCCCTTCTCGATTGGTAAAGTCTGGTAGTTTTGCGGCTTGCGGGCGGATGGGCTTTGGCGTATGCAAACGGTACCCAAACCAATCGCACTCGCTATGCGTCTCAACCGCCTCCTCGCTAGCGCGGACACGTCTCGTTCCGCGGCTTTCACCCTCATTGAACTGCTCGTCGTGATCGCGATCATCGCGATTCTCGCCGGCATGCTCCTGCCCGCGCTGGCCTCGGCGAAGGCGAAGGGGCAGGGGACGCGCTGCCTGAGCAACCTCAAGCAGCTTGGCCTCTCGTGGAACATGTACACGCTGGACAATGACGACCGCGTCCCGCCGAACAGCGGCAACGATCAGAGCGGCTTCAACGCGAACACGCAGTTCTATCCAAACACCTGGTGCGCCGGCTGGCTGGAGTTCAACAACACCCCGGACAACACCAACACGCTCTATCTCATGCGCAGCCACCTCTGGCCTTATCACCAGTCCCTCGGGGTGTGGCGCTGCCCGGCGGATCAAAGTGTCTCGACACACGGCGGCAAGAAGCTGCCCCGCGTTCGCAGCATGTCCATGAACAACTGGCTCGCGCCGGTGGGCACCGCGTGGAACGGCCGGACGGATTTCAAGCTGCTCAAGCGCATGTCGGACATGACGGAGCCGGGCCCCTCCAGCACCTGGGTGCTGATCGACGAGCGGGAGGAGAGCATTAATGACGGCTTCTTCGTGGTGGACATGACCGGCTACCCCGACAAGCCCGGCTCGATTTTTCTCGTGGATTTCCCGGCGAGTTACCACAACGGGGCTGGCGGGCTGAATTTCGCCGACGGCCACAGCGAGATCCACAAGTGGATCGATCCGCGCACCAAACCCAGGCACAAGAACAACGCCAATCTCACGCTCAACTTCGCGTGCCCGAACAACAAAGACATTCAGTGGCTCCAGGCGCGCACGACGGTGAAGTTGAAGTGATCTTCCCAAAGAAAGCGGGACCGGTTTCCCCGGCCCCGCTTGGTTCCCCTATCCTGTCCGCTCCCCTTGACGGACAAGCTGTACCCACGCCCGGACGCGCCAGCGGCGCATCCCCACCCGTTCACACCTTTGGCTGGAGTTTCGCGGCCTTGGCCGGGTCCCCGGCTTGCTGGCGCAGCATTACGCCGAGAAGGCCGTCCACGATGCCGTTGCCGCTCGCGCCGCCGCTCACCGCGACGTCCGGCACGATCCGCACGTTCCGCTCGCCGACGATCTGCATCAGTTGCATGAGCGTGTAGGATTGCGGGCCGAGCGCCTCGACGCCGGCGCGATACGCCTCGGCCTTCGCCTGGCCGGTGGCGCGGATCGCTTCCGCCTCGCCGAGAGCGCGCAACCTGAAGGACTCGGCCTCGCCGGTGGCCTGTTTGATGTGCGCGTTCGCCTGTAGCTCCGCGATGCTGACGCCCTGCTCCGCGCCCACGACCTGTTGCTGGATGTCCGCCAGCGACGTCTGCCGGACGAGTTGCTGGCGCTGCTTTTGCGCGGCCTCCTGCACCTCGTAAGTTTTGCGCCGCTCCTCGGCGATCTTGCGGTCCGTCTGCGTTTGCATCAGCTCGGCGGGCGGGTTGATGTCCCCGATCAACGTATCAATGGCCTGCACGTCATACGCGCCGATCGCGCCGCGAATGTGCGAGGCCGCCTCGACCTGCCGCTGGCTGCGCGCGCCGAGAAAGTCGAGCGCGGTGTAATCCTGCGCCGAGTTGCGGAAGTAATTTCCGACAATCGGTTGCAAGACATGGTCCACCAGGTTCTGCATCGAGCCGACGCGCGAGATCACCTTCGGCGCGTCGAGCGCGCCGACGTGGATGATCTGCGAGACGTCGAGGTTGAACGCGAACCCGTCCTTCGAGCGCACCGTGATGGATTGCAACTTCGCGTCGTAGTTGTGCGCCTCGGTGCGGGTGGCCCAGTTCAGGACGATGTTCGTGGTGGGCACCAGCTCGACCTTCATGATGTGCGTGTTGAGCGGATGTTTTCCGGGATACAGCGGCGTGACCCACACGCCCTTGTGCCCCGCGTTCACGAGGTCGCCATGCTTGAAGTCCAGGCCGCTGACATCCTCGTGCGCCATGCCGACATACGAGATCACGACGCCCACATAGCCAATGGGTATCTCCACCATCGGCACCTGCTCCACCTGCACAAACCAGGGGTTCATGTTCCATGTGCCGGACAACAGGATTTGCTCCTGCAAGCCGCGCCGGCCGCCACCGTCGAGAAAGGCCTGGCCATTCTGAAAGTTGTCGTGGCCCGCGATCACCGGGCCCGCAATCTCGCCAGTCTCGATCGGCCGGCCGTCCAGCGTGGTCACGATGCCGACCTGGTCCGGCTCGACGCGCAGCAGGTGCAACTGGCCCGGATACATGTCGTGGTTGCCCGCGTCGGCCGCGGTGATGATGGTGAAGAGCGCGGTGTTGATGCGATACGTGCCGGCGGTGATCAGGCCCATTTGCCGGCCTTTCTCGCCGCCGTTTTGCAGGAAGCGACGGGCGTCCTGAAAGTTGTCGCACGCGACGACTTTGCCCAGAATGCTCTGCGGCGAGAGCGGCGCGCCGTCGGCGGCGATCACCAGCGCGATCTCGCCTTGGGGCACCACCGTGACTGGCACCTTCAGGATGCTGTACTGCCAGCGCCAATAGCCGAAGTGCAGCCCCGGCGGCAGCGTGTCCGCCTGGTAGCCGGCCTCTCCCTCCAGCGCGATCAACCGACCCGGCGACAAATTGCGCGTGGAGAATTTCTTGATCACGATCCCGACCTGTCGCTCGTGAATTAACACCGCGCCAAGCACCAGCGGCCCGAACGAAAGGAGAAACACCGCGATACCAACGAGCAGCCAAATGGCGAGAGGCGAGAGGGCGCCGAACATGACGAAGCCGTTCATAGTCACTCCGATGCAATGGCACATTCGCGCGGGTTATCGCCGCGCGACCGCGCCACGTTGTTACGTTGGGGAGACCATGCGGGCCGCGACACGACGGCCCGAGAGGATCGCCCTTCCAGATGCCGGCGAGGTTAGCTGACGGGCTTGGTCTTGGAAGTGACCTTGGCCACGGTTACCCGCGGCCTTGCGCCCCGTCCCCGGACTTGTGATCCGGGGAATTTGGTTCCCCCGCGCCGGCCTTCAGGAAGGAAGGACGGCTTAGGCTGCCGACGAGGGGATAAATGTCATAACGCGGCCAAATGTCAATTCCCGCCCGGGCATTGGCCGGTATAACTCGTTGAGATTGAGGTGGAAACAGATGCCAACAGAATGTTTGTAATCGGTTTCGCAGAAGGCCACCGAACAATAATTTTTCTTCGACTATCTGGTTTCAAGGGTCTTCGCCGGGCGTCCATCGGCTTACGAGGCTGGCGCAAGACCACGCTCCTTTTTCCATGGAACCACCTCCAAGCGCTCTCACCGGCTCGACAATGAGGCTTGCTTGCCGCACCTTGTTCCTCCAATGAAAACCGCCACGCTGTGGATGACGCTTCTGCTGGCGCTCACGACCGCTCTCCATTTGCGCGCGGACACAGAGGTTGCGTTCACGGCCGGCACGACTATCGCGTTCGCCAGTGTCGAGACAGCGCAAGGCATTCTCACGAATCGGGACGAGTTCATCCGGGCGCTAAGTCCTTTTGACCGCGCGGCGCGTCTCAAGACGGATCGCGAAGTCACCGAGGCCGAGTTTCTCGCCTTTGTTGCCAAGCAAGCGCGGGAATGGACGCCGGAGGATCTCGCGCACGCCACCAACGCGCTTGGCATCGCCGCGAAAAGACTCGCGCCGAGGAATCTGCCGCTGCCGAAAAGGATCACGCTGGTGAAAACCTCCGGCCGCGAGGAGGGTAACGCGAGTTACACGCGCGGCACGGCCATTCTCCTTCCGGCGCATGAGTTGGAAGGCAGCGTGGCCGGGCTGGAGAGCGTGCTAATCCACGAATTTTTTCACGTGCTCTCCCGCGCCAATTCCGATCTCCGCGCGAAGCTTTACGCGATCATTGGTTTCTCGGCGGGCAACGAGATTGATTATCCGGCGGAATTGCTCCTGCGGAAAATTACCAACCCGGACGGGGTGTCCGTGCGC
This sequence comes from uncultured Verrucomicrobiota bacterium, assembly GCA_964566745.1. Taxonomy (GTDB): domain Bacteria; phylum Verrucomicrobiota; class Verrucomicrobiia; order Limisphaerales; family CAZMLP01; genus CAZMLP01. The sequence continues at coordinate 7,042 of CAZMLP010000526.1, forward strand.
TGGTCCATTAATGTCACTAACCAGGGCCGGGCGTTTCGCGTGACACCCATCCTGTATGCGACGGTGGAAAAATATCCGGTGGCGAAAGGCGGCGAGTTCTTTGAGTATCTCAATTTCAAACTGCTGGAGATTGAATCGGTGAAAGATCGCTGGGTTCCAAGATTGCGCGACGGTCAATCGTTGCTTCACGACGCGAAGGAACTGCCTGGCTACTTCGACCAGATCGGCCGCAACACGGATTACATCATCCATCCGGACGAAATCCTGGCCTCGAACTTCGTTTTTTTGATGACCGGCAAGGCCGGCCTCCCCAGCCCGCGCGTCACTGACGAGATGGCGGGTATCCTGCGCGGAAAATGAGCCGGTAACGGGCTGAACGCCAGCATTGACACTCCCCCGACCGTTTCCTACGATCCGCGTGTAAATAGCGCGTTCATGCCCCGAATTTACATTTCGGGGCTTTTTAGTGTCGGCGCGGATCGAAGACTATGGCGAATACAATTCTCGTGGGCGCCCAGTGGGGCGACGAAGGCAAAGGCAAGATCATTGACGTGTTGACGGAGGAGGCGGACATCGTGGTCCGCACCCAGGGCGGCAACAACGCCGGCCACACCGTTTTCATTGGCCCGAAAAAATACGTCCTGCACCTCGTTCCGTCCGGCATCCTCCGGCCCCGCAAGACTTGCATTATCGGCAATGGCGTCGTGGTGGACCCCGTCTCGCTTGTCGAGGAACTGGATGGCCTGGACAAACTTGGCATCAAGGTGCAAGGCAGCCTGTTCCTCAGCGAGACCGCGCACGTCGTGCTCCCGTATCACCGGGAGCTGGACGCCCAGCGCGAAATCCTCAAAGGCAAGAACAAGATCGGCACCACCAAGCGCGGCATCGGCCCCGCCTATGGCGACAAAGCCGCGCGCGTCGGGCTGCGCGTCATTGATCTCGTCAATCCGGAGCGCTTCGAGGCCCTCCTCAAGTTGCGCATCAAAGAGAACAACGAGGTGCTGAAAGCATTCGGCGCCAAACCGCTTTCATTCGCGAAGATTCACGCCGCGTATCGCGCGGCCGGGGACCGGCTCCGCCCGCTGGTCGCCAACACAGTGGTGATGCTCCACGAGGCGACCTGCAAAAAGAAAAACGTCCTCTTCGAGGGCGCGCAAGGCACCTTCCTCGACATTGATCACGGCACCTATCCTTTCGTCACCTCTTCGAACACCACCTCCGGCGGCGCCTGCACCGGCTCGGGTGTTCCGCCGAACCGCATGGATCGCGTCGTGGGCGTCATGAAGGCTTACACCACGCGCGTCGGCGAGGGACCGCTCCCCACCGAGGATGCGTGCATCGCCGACATGCTGCACGCGATGGGTCGTGAATTCGGCGCCACAACGGGCCGCGCGCGCCGTTGCGGCTGGTTCGACGCCGTGGCCACGCGCCACGCCACCATGGTGAATGGCATTGACGAGCTGGCGGTGACAAACCTGGACGGCCTCGACACGCTGGAAACCATCAAGGTCTGCATTGGCTACCAGATGGACGGCAAACGGGTCGATCACATGCCGAATGACATTGCCGATCTGGCCAAATGCCGGCCGGTGTACGCGGAATTCCCCGGTTGGCGCACGCCGCTGGACAAGATTCGCCGCTGGAAGGATCTCCCCGCGAAGGCGCGGAGCTACCTCAAGGCGATCGCGGAACTCACCGGCGCCAAGCTTGCCATCGCGTCGGTCGGGCCGGCCCGCGAGCAAACCATTGACGTGTAGTCCGCGTCCGCGCCCGGTCCCCCCGCGCAAATCATCCCGGCTGACGGCTCCGGTCCAGCCGCGGGCGCGGCCTTTTCTATCCGCGCTTTCCCCGGCCAGTTCAACCGGCCATCCCCGGTGCCGTCATGTTCACAAATTTGCCGCATCGAATCCGTTTCTTATCACCAAACGCGCGATTTATTATATAATCGACGTCACTGTTTATATGCGCAATTTCTCATCACGATGAACGGAATTCGGGCCCGGCCTTGGGCGGGCGCGGCGAGAGGAGAATTTTGTCCATCCTGAATTCATATCCTCACAAAGCCGGGCAAAGTTGCGCAATTTTTCGCGGTTTGCCTCGCTGAAAAGCATTGGCGCGAGGCGTGCTTGGCCGGAGTCAGGCGATTTTCTTTTAACCCGCGCAACAACATTATCACATGATGGAGACGGCGTGCCCTTTGCCGTCTCCAAAACGGCCAACTCCTCAAAAAAAACAAATGAACTCCAGGTCGCTGGCTTCAAGTGCTTGTTTGCCCTCCTGACGGGCCTGCCTAATTCCACAGAACAACATTCCCGGGCCGTCGAATTTTCTTGCGCGAAATCGGACGGCGGGGGAAAAATTTCGACCCCAACCCCAATCATCACCATAAATAATATATGCGCCGATTATTCCATTTGGCCGCCACGCTGGCCTGCGCCTTGGCGGGATCCGCCTTCGCAGGCTCCTTTACCAACGACTTTAGCAACCCAACGCCGTCCGGATTCACCCTGAACGGCAACAGCGCCACACGGCCCGATGGCAGCACGTTCGAGCCGGTGATCACAGACGGGCATCTCGTTTTGACGTATAACGAGAATTCGGAGCAAGGCACCATCGTGCTGGACGACCTGGATGGCGGCGCGCCCATCGAGAGTTTCACGGCGAAGTTCAAGCTGCAGATCGGCCCCGGCTCGGGCAATCCGGCGGACGGCCTGGCCTTATGCTTCGGACCGGAGGTGGAAGCCTCGGCCAAGTTCGCCAAAACGAACCT
>CAZMLP010000527.1:0-3243 GCA_964566745.1 uncultured Verrucomicrobiota bacterium
ATGGTGCCGTTTCTTTTGAGCCGGCCTTTGAAGCCCGCCTACGCCGCCCGCTCCGCCGGTGACCCGCGGAATTTTGACATTTTTGACTTCACCGTGAACGGCACAACGGCCTGACGCCGTGGACACGCGCGCCTCAGTGCATCTCGATTTCGCACGTTCCCAGACCACCCCGGTAATAGTTGAATTGCACGTTCGGGTGGTCCGCGAGCAACGACATGGGCACAGACGTGTCCACGATCCGCTTTGAAATCATGTAAGCGGTGAGGCGCTGGCCGAACGGGTTGTCGTGCTTGCCCGCGTGCCAGATCGACACCTTGTCCGCCAACCAGGTCTCAACCGGCCCCACGCTAATGGCCTTCGTCGGTACCAGGGAGATATTTCCACCGCCGCTCGTCCGCGCGTTTTGCGCGACCGTCAACGGATGCAAATCCACCACGCGTGTGGCGAGCTTCCGATAGTCCGCCGCGCCCGGCGGCGCGTCCTTGTGCTTTCCTTTGCGCGGGAGGGGATCGTTGAACGCCCAGTGTTTCACGTCCCCCTGCCCGCCTTGCATCACCGCGCAACGCGCGCCCGCCTGCCAGCTCTTGCGATACGGCGCGGTGTCAGCCTTGGGAAAATGCAAGTTCGCGTCCGGCATGCGCAATTCCCGACGGATGCGATTGAAGCAAAGTTCGCGGTCGGCGCGCTCAAAACTAAGCGGGTGGCTGACGGGCATTTCCATGCCGTCCATAAACCACTCGTCCATGCCCCAGAAATGCGCCGAGCCGAGGTTGAGGCCGAGGGCGTTCACCAAACGCGCCACCAACGGCAATTGCTCGGTGGGGCCGATCGGGCCGCAGATGCCGACGGGATTGTCGGCGGTGCTTTGTCGCCACGCCTCGATGTATTCCAAAGCCTCGGCGAGATAGAAATCCTCGAGCGTGTCATACATCACCACCTTGAAGCCGGGCCGCGAAAGCTTCTCGATATCGCGCGGCGTCAGGCGGGCGACGGCGTCAATCAAGTCGGCATCAAGTGTGGTGTAGTCCCACCAATCCGGGGAAATAGAGCTGAGCTTGCGAGGCATGCGCGAGTGTAGTCGCCGGTCTCGCGACCGGACAAGCCGGATTCGTTCGACCTTTTCACTTCCTATTTTTGCGCGGGCTTTTGGAGGTGTAATCCTTGTGCTAGCGTCGCCGCGGATGAGTTCACCGCACATTGTCATCGCGGGCGGCGGCGCGGCCGGGTTCTTCGCGGCGATCACTTGCGCCGAGGCCCAACCGGGCGCGCGGGTCACCTTGCTCGAGAAAGGGCCGCAATTTCTCGCCAAGGTTCGCATTTCCGGAGGCGGCCGCTGCAACGTCACGCACGCTTGCTTCGAACCGCGCGCCTTGACCGCTCGCTACCCGCGCGGCGAACGCGCCTTGATCGCGCCATTCCACCAGTTCCAAGCCCGCGACACGGTTGCCTGGTTTGCGGCGCGGGGCGTGGAATTGAAAACCGAGGCGGACGGACGAATGTTCCCGGTCACCGACTCCTCGCAAACCATCATTGATTGCCTCCTTCAATCGGCCAGGGAGACGAATGTGCACCTCCGGGCCAATTGCGGCTTGGAGCATGTCACGAAGTCCTCCGACGGCCAGTTCCAACTCTCGCTTTCCACTGGCGAGACAATGTCCTGCGACCGCCTTTTGCTCGCGACGGGCGGATGTCGCGCGGCCTCGGCGGGGCACTTGGCGGTTTCGCTTGGCCACACGCTGGAGCCACCGGTGCCCTCGCTTTTTACCTTTCACATCGATGCGCCCTGGCTCCGGGAACTCGCGGGAGTCGCGGTCGAGTCCGCCGAGATTTCTGTTCCCGGTCCCGGCTTGCGCGAGCGCGGCGCGCTGCTGGTCACCCATTGGGGCTTGAGCGGGCCAGCGGTCCTCCGCCTCTCAGCGTGGGGCGCCCGTGACTTGCATGCCGTGAACTATCAATTTCCGCTCCATGTCAATTGGCTACCGGCGATGGAGGCCGGGAAGATCTCGAGCGAATTGGATTCTCGCCGGGCCGGCCAGCCAGCGCGTCTGGTGGTGAACGGCACGTTGCCTCCCCTGCCCGCCCGGCTCTGGGAAAAGCTCGTGCTCACCGCCGGAATTCCACGCGAAACCCGCTGGGCGGATTTATCCCGCGCCGCCCGCCATTGCCTCCTCCAACAACTCACGCGCACCGAGTTCAATGTCACCGGCAAAAGTTTAAACAAAGACGAGTTTGTCACTTGCGGCGGCGTGCGATTGAAAGAAGTGAATTTCAAAACCATGGAGAGCCGGCTTTGCCCGGGCCTGCATTTCGCGGGCGAATTGCTCGATATCGATGGCATCACTGGAGGATTCAATTTTCAGGCCGCATGGACCACCGGCTGGCTGGCCGGCCGCGCGATGGCCTCGACCGATTGACACTCCGCAGCCTTGGGACCATCCTCCGGCATGCCGGATTCACGCCCGCCCAGTGTCGATGTCATCTTCACCGGCGGCACCATTTCCATGGGCTTCGATCCGGCCGCCGGCGGGCCGGTGCCCAAGCTTTCCGGGCGCGAGATTCTGGCGCTGACCCCCGGTCTGGAACAGATCGCCTCGCTCAATGCCATCGATTTCGACCGTTTGCCCGGACCCCACATGACTCCGCCGCGCATGTTGGAACTTGCCCGGCTGGTCGCGTCGCGCCTGGCTCAACCGGACACCCATGGCGTGGTCATCACGCATGGAACCGACACGCTGGAAGAGACTGCTTATTTGCTCGATCTCACTCTCACCGGTGACAAGCCGGTCGTCTTCGTCGGAGCCATGCGAAACAGCTCGGAGTTGAGCTGGGACGGCCCCGGCAATCTTCGTTCCGCAATCCGTGTCGCTGCTTGCCCCGCCACAACGGGCCTCGGTGTCCTGGTGGTGATGAACGATCAATTGATGACGGCAAATGATGTCATCAAGAGTCACACCGAGTCGGTTGGGACTTTCCAGGGTCGCGATTTCGGGGCGCTTGGTCTCGTGGACAAGGATCGTGTCATCGTCACGCAACGCCGGGCCCGTCGCGAGCACATCCAAGTGAGCCGTTTGGAAGAGCGCGTGGAGATCATCAAGCTCTCCGCCGGCAGCGACGGACGCCTAGTCACGCTGGCGTTGAACGCGGGGCTGCGCGGTCTGGTGATCGAGGGACTCGGGCGCGGGAACGCGCCCGTCACGGCCATCGAGGCGGTCGAGCAAGCGGTGCGCGCTAATATTCCCGTGG
>CAZMLP010000528.1:0-3995 GCA_964566745.1 uncultured Verrucomicrobiota bacterium
CCGCCTGCGCCGCGACCGACGCGAATTCCCGCCACCGAGGTGATCGCGCCCTCGTCTCCGGCGCGGATGGCCCGCTCGGCGAGCGCGAGACTCCAGAAATGATCCGCGTGGCCGGCCTCGTCCCGCGTCGCCGCGATGCTCACGCGCCCGCCGGGACTGGTGATTTTCTCGGGTTTGCGCAAATCCTCGCGCAGCACAGCGTCGATGGGGATTTCCCAGCAGCGATCCTCGAAGGTCTCCAACAGATTCGTGGCCATGATTTCGGTCACGCGGGCGCTCGCGGCGCGGCGGCCGTCCGCGCGGAGGCGGTCCGTCAGCGGCTCGGTCGCGGCGAAGTTCACGCCGCGCACCCGCTCGCCGCCAAATTCCTCCTGCAACGCCTCGATCAACCCGAGGCCCATGCCCGTGAGATCCCCCTCGTAGCGCGCGAACATTGGCGCGCGGCAAGCCAGCGCCACTTGCTCCTGTTGCGCGGGCAGACGCACGCCGTTCATGCGGAGCATGGCGATCACCCGGCGCGTGCCGCCCTCGAGGGCGACGACGGTCACCACGGACAGGTCGCGATGCCGCCCGATGTCATTGCCGAGGTACAGCGGAAATTCCGACGCGGCGATCCGCGCCAAAGTCGCGGGCGACCACACTTGCTCGTCCACGGTCACGCCCGGGCGCTCGGCGGAGCTGATGAGATCGAGCGTGAGGAGCGCCATGTTCTCATCATTGAAGGCAAGCTCGTAGTTCTGGTCGTAGGCGCGCTTGTCGAGCGCCTTGGCGCGGGCCTCGGGCGGGGTGATGGGCTGACGCGTGACAGGGTCGAACACTTCCACGCCCTGCCGCCACGCCTCGGTGCGGCTCATGCGGGAGACCACGAACTCGCCGCTGGTGACCATGCGATAGAACAGGTTGTGCTTCCCGTTTCCCGTGCTGGCGACGCGGCACAAGAATTCCTTGTTCGCGCTTAGAATCGGCTCGGCGGCCTCCCAGATCGCCGCGCTGTCCTCATGGAACGCGAACTCGTCCAGGATCAAATCGCCCGAGAACCCGCGCGCCGTGCGGGGATTTGCCGCGAGGACTTTGATGCGGCCGATGGGTGCTGTGGGTCCGTTTCCACGATTGATTCGCACTTCCATGCGCATGTTGTCGTAGCCAAATGTCGCGCCTCCTTTATCCACATTCGCTGGCACCACCCCCATTTGCCGGCAAACTTCCTGACATTTCAGAACAAACTCGGCCCCGTTGTCGCGCGAGTTGGAGAGGACCGTGACGAGCCAGGAGGGGTACTTTCGCAATTGCTTTACCAGCCGATCCACCGCCCAAGCCGCGAGGGTATAGGATTTCCCAATTTGGCGCGACCAGTGCAGGACCAGCACTCCGGTCGAATGATCCTTGAAGACTTTCACCTGATAGGATCGCACCGGAATTTTTTCTGGCGCCTCACTCACAATTGGCTCATCGAGGGTCATGAGGTTTACTCCGCGTCGATTTTCTCGTGGCTCGGCTCGGGATCAGGGAGAGCGGCCTTGCCGAAAAGCTGAAACCGTATGCGCTCGATTTTTTCATCGAGGTCGAGCGCATTGTCGTCCGCGATGGTTCGTAGCGTGGGCAATTCCTTCAGGCAGGCTTCCGCCGCGCTAAACTCGAACTTCTCGCGCTGGAGTTTCAGTTGCTCCTCGCGGAGATGCATCTTGCGTTCTTCCATGTCCGCGTGCTGGCGGGCCGCCGCCAGTTTCATGGACATGGTTGCGTCGTTCTGCTTTAGAGCCTGGACTTGGAAGACCGAGTTGGCGTAGCGCTCCAAATCCGGCTCGGCAATATCGGGACGCCGCGCACGCAAAAGATCGATGAGCGTCTTGGTGTCCGCCTCCCATGCCTCAAATTGATCACGCAAGACACACCAGTTCTGAAATTCGAGCAGCGCGGCCTCAGTGGTAACAATCTTTTTGCCGGCCAGATCGGGAATGACATCGGTGATTTTGAAGTCCTTGAGCAACTCAAGGATTTCCCGTTGGCGTTCACGAGGCAAAGCGCGCAGATCGGTCAACGATTTTGGATTGTCGTTCGGTGTGGTCACAAAAATTAGGTGAACTTTGGTTTGTATCGGTTTGCGGATCACTCCGGGGCCAGTTGCGCGTAGAAATCGCGGCCGGTCGCGGTGATTCGCCAGGCGCGGTTCTCGGGGCTGAGATCCTTCATCACCTCGATGGCGTAGCCCTTGTCCGCCAGGTATTGCAGCTCGGCGTCCACCTCCTCGCGGGCCAGTTGGAGACGCCCCTCGTTCCGCGCCATTTGCCAGAGCAGCGCGGTCGAGAGGCCGAACCGCGTGGGGTTCGCGTCCAAAAAGCGTGTCAGGGAAAGCCGCAGTTGTTCACGTTGTTGAGATTCCATGGGGCAAGATTGTTTGAATGGTTGTCTGTCCTGGTTTTCGTGTCCGCTCGTGCCGACACTTCGCCTGTCTCTCTCTGTTTCCTCGATTTTCTCCGATTAAAACTCTTCCGCTCCGTCACCGCAGATCTTGCGTGTTGCGCAGCAAGGTCACCATTTGGTGCGGCAGCGCCCGCAACTCGGACTCCATACTCTCGATTCGCTCGTGGATGCGCGTCGCGCGGGTCTCGCCGGCGGCAATGATCTGGTCCTTGTCGAGCGCGCACTGGCGTGCCATCTCGGTGAGCTTTTCCTCGAGCGCGTCCACATCCTCGCGCAGATAATCAAGGTCCTCCTGGCGCGCGAATTCCTCGGTGAACGTGACCTCGCGTTTCTTCGGCCGGTCGGTGACGCGGTCCCAGAGCACAATCACGAGGGTGAGGAATTGGAGAAACCAGCCGAGGTTGTTGAGCCAGTCGGTGTGATTCGCGGGGGCAATGTCGGCAAACATTTTCAAAATTGGGTTAAGAGTGAATCGCTTGAAATCAACGGGACGAAACTTCGGCGGCGGGCGGCGAGCCGGCGGTAACTTGGGTCTCGCGGGCGGCAGGCGACGGCTTTGGCGCGGCAGACACGTCGCGTCCGTCACCCAGAGTGTCCACCATCCCCTGTAAGCGGCCGTGGCGATGCACAAAGAACCAGACCGCCACGAGCGCCAGACCGGCGAACAAAAGCATCCGCTCATGGCCCGCGACGACCATCGGCGCGAAGATGAGCACCATGCCCGTGACCCCAGTGACCATCTGGAGGGTGGTCGAGGCGGTGACTAAACGCACCGCCGGGTGGAACATCGCCAGTGCCGCGAGCACCAGCACGATGCCGGCGAACTGCACCGGTCGCATGCTTGCCAGCCGCGCCGAGATTTCACGCGCGGCGTCTTTTTGCGCCGCGCCGATGCTTTGGCCCGCGCGCTCGATGTGCCGCCGCTTCAGCGTCGCCGGCTCGGCCATCGTCACGATCAAATCCGTCCCCTCCGCGCCGCGCTGCTGGACCTTTGATCCGGCCGCGATTGGCAATTCCAGTTCCTCCGTCACCTCGCGGCTTTGCGCCGAGGCTTGTTGCGGATTCTCCGGTTGCTGGATCGTTTGCTCCGCCACAGGCGTGCGGGTGACCTTGAAATCCACGTCCGATTACGCCACTCCGCGTGGTATCACCGGGATGTGGCCGCTGCCGCCTTTCAAGGGACGCATGGGGAATGCGCAGCCGCTTAGGACAAGTAATGCCGTGCCTCCAACACATATCCACTGGCGGGCAACCTGGATCCTGGATCGTCCTCGAACCGGCTCGGCAGCAAAACGGAACTGACCCTTCGGCGAGCCGCTCTCACCGGACAATCGCGTCCCCGATGCCAAATTTTGCAATGGAACAATTCGTTTCATTTAAAGGGTTCCGGGATAAGTCAGGGAACCGTCAGGCAGCCAGCGCGGGAAACGTGTCGACGGTCGCCGGCGCGGTCCGGAGGAAGTCCGCGCACGAATGGTAGTGGACGTGCGCGCGGAGCCAGGCGGGGTCGCCGCCGAGATCGTGGGCCAGTTTGGCCGAGGCCGCCTTCGCGTCGAGCGTGGCCACGAGCATTT
>CAZMLP010000529.1:0-3881 GCA_964566745.1 uncultured Verrucomicrobiota bacterium
CCGCGCTCAACGGCGGCCAGGTCCAGACGCTCGTCATCCTTGGCGGCAACCCGGTTTACAACGCTCCGGTCGATTTGAATTGGGCCCAAGCCCAGGCCAAGGCGAAGAAAATCATTCGTCTCGGTTATTATATCGACGAGACCTCGTTTGGCGCCGATTCAAAGGTCGCCGAACAATGGGATTTGCCGGCGGCGCATTATTTGGAATCCTGGGGTGACGCCCGCACCGCGGATGGAACGATTGTTCCGATCCAGCCGTTGATCGAACCTCTGTTTGGCGGCGTGACCGATTTGCAAGTGCTCGCCCTCCTCGGCGGGATTACGCCCAGCAACCCTTACGACATCGTCCGCGAAACATTCGCGCACGGCTCCGGCCTCGACGAAGACAACTGGCGCAAATTTTTGCATGACGGCTATCTTGCCGGCAGCGCCTATCCGTCCGCGTCCATCACCCACAATCCGGCGGCGTTGACGGATGCATTGGGCAAATTGAAATTGCTCGGCCCGGCTCCTAGCAACAGCAAGCTGGACATCGTTTTCTTCCGCGACGCAAAAGTCGATGACGGCCGCCATAATAACAATGGCTGGTTGCAGGAATTGCCGGACCCGATCACGAAATTGACCTGGGACAACGCCGTGCTCATCAGCCCGAAGACTGCGCGCGAATTGAACCTGAACATCGAACGCCTGCGCCAGCCGCAGAAAGTTTTCAATTACATCGTCAAAGTCACCCTTGGAAACCACACCATCAGTGGCCCCGTGTGGATCCAGCCGGGCATGGCCGACAACACCATTGGTTTGGCGCTCGGTTATGGTCGCAAAACAACTGGACGCGTGGGTGATGGCACGGGTTTCAATGCCTTTGAGTTGCGCACGAGCGATTCGCCTTACTACGCGTCGGGAGCGTTGCTTGTCAACAGTAACGATGTCAGCTACGAACTGGCCACCACCCAGGCACACTGGGGCATGGAAGGCCGGCCGGTCGTGCGCGAAGCCAACCTGAAGCAATACCAGGAGCATCCTGCTTTTGCCAAGGGCATGCGGCCGGAAGCGCCGCCAGTCATTTCACCGCTTTACCCCAACCCGTTCGATGAGGCCAAGAAACACGGCCTGCATCAGTGGGGCATGTCGATTGACTTGAATCGTTGCGTGGGCTGCTCGGCTTGCATGGTGGCCTGTCAAAGCGAAAATAATATTCCGATCGGCGGCAAGGAAATGGTCGGCAAAAGCCGCGAGATGCACTGGATCCGCATCGACCGTTATTATGCCGGCCCCGAGGAAGACCCGCAGGGCGTCACGCAACCGATGCTTTGCCAGCATTGCGAAGCCGCTCCCTGCGAGAACGTCTGCCCGGTCAATGCCACTACGCACGACGACGAGGGCCTGAATGTCATGGCCTACAACCGGTGCGTTGGAACGCGTTACTGCTCCAACAACTGCCCGTACAAGGTCCGCCGGTTCAATTATTTCGATTACAACCGCCGTCCCTTGGAGTTGCTGGCCGGGCCGGTGTACACCACGCCGTTGACCCACAGCACGGATGGCGAGTGGGATTTGATCCGCTGGTTCAAGAACCCGGATCGCAGCATCCGCCCGGACGACGAGTGGGAGTTGCTCAAGCTCGTCAAGAACCCGGACGTCACGGTCCGCATGCGCGGCGTCATGGAAAAGTGCTCGTTCTGCATCCAGCGCATCGAGCAGTCCAAGATCGCGCAGAAGGTCAAGGCGGGCGCGTCCGGCGACGTCGAGGTTCCGGACGGCACGATCAAGACCGCCTGCCAGCAGGCGTGCCCGGCGGACGCCATTGTTTTCGGCAATGTCAAGGACCCCAATAGCCGCGTCTCGCAGCTCAAGCAGCAAGAGCGTGATTACACGGTGCTGGAGTTCCTCGCCACCAAGCCGCGCCTGACGTACCTGGCGCGCGTGCGCAATCCCAATCCCGCGATGCCGGATTACCAGGACGCGCCGATAACGCTCAAGGAGTGGGAGGGCAAGGGCAACCATCTGGAAGAGCATCATGGAGCACATGAGGGAAATGGCCACGAGGCGGGCGGTGAGCACGGGAAAGAGGCCGCTCACGGCGCCGAGAAAGGAGCCCACTAATGGCTAACGCGGCTACCCAAATGAAAGTGGCGGTTCCGGACGTGGAACTGAAGGTGGCGGCTCCGCCCGTGGAGCTGGAGCGCGAGGCGTTGGTTGGCAACGGCCGGTCCATTGGCTGGCTGTCGGACCAGGTGTCTTGGATCATCGAGGGCAAGACCCCCATTTGGTGGTGGGTGCTTTTTATCCCGAGCGTTTTGCTGATGGGCATGCTTGGGTGCATGCTGGCTTACCAAATTTCGGTCGGTGTCGGTGTCTGGGGTAATGGCCACCCGGTCATGTGGGGCTGGGACATTATCAATTTCGTCTGGTGGATCGGCATCGGTCACGCGGGAACGCTCATTTCCGCGATTCTTTTCCTCCTCCGCCAGAAATGGCGCACGGCGGTGAATCGCGCGGCCGAGGCGATGACGATTTTCGCGGTCATGTGCGCCGGCATTTATCCCGGCCTGCACGTCGGTCGCGTCTGGTTTGACTGGTGGTTGTTCCCGTTCCCGAACTCCAATGGCCCGATCTGGCCGCAATTCCGCTCCCCGTTGATGTGGGACGTGTTCGCGGTCTCCACCTACTTCACGGTCTCCGTGTTGTTCTGGTACATGGGGTTGATCCCGGACCTCGCGGTCATTCGTGACCGTTGCAAGAACAAGATTCGGAAGTTCTTTTACAGTTTGTTCTCCCTGGGCTGGACGGGCGCCAACCGTCATTGGTCCAACTATGAGAAGGCTTACCTGATTTTGGCCGGCCTCTCCACGCCGCTGGTGTTGTCGGTGCACTCCATCGTCTCCTTCGACTTCGCGGTCTCGCAGTTGCCTGGCTGGCACACCACGATTTTCCCGCCGTATTTCGTCGCCGGCGCGGTGTTCTCCGGTTTCGGCATGGTGCTGACGCTGCTCATTCCGTTGCGGTCGATCTGCAAGCTGGAGGATGTGATCACCATGCGGCACATCGACTTGATGTGCAAAGTGACTTTGGCGACCGGCTCCATCGTCGGCTACGCCTACGGCATGGAGTTCTTCATCGCCTGGTATAGCGGCAGCCCTTACGAGCGCTACGCTTTCATCAACCGCGCGATGGGCCCTTACGCGTGGGGATACTGGACAATGATCATCTGTAACGTCGTGGTGCCCCAGTTCTTCTGGGTGCGGAAGCTCCGCCACAACCTGGTGTTCGTGTTTATCATCTCGATCTTGGTGAACGTGGGCATGTGGTTCGAGCGCTTTGTCATCATCGTCATCTCGCTGCACCGCGAGTTCATGCCGGCCAACTGGAGCTATTACCGTCCCACATGGGTGGATATTTGCACCTATATTGGCACGTTCGGTTTGTTCTTCACCATGTTCCTGCTGTTCATGCGCTTCCTGCCGATGATCGCCATCTCGGAGGTCAAGGCCGTGACACCGCAGGCCGATCCGCATCACCCTCTCGGTGGGGCGAAGGAAGGGCACCACTAAAATGGCCGAGTCTCCTCGCATATTTGGTTTGATTGGGGAATACAGCACCCCGGCGGACGCCATGCACGCGGCCGAGAAGGTGCGCGACGCCGGCTACCAGAAGTGGGACGTGCACACGCCCTATCCGGTCCACGGCATGGACACCGCCATGGGGCTCGGCGACTCGCGCCTGGGCTGGCTCGTGCTGGTGATGGGCCTGACCGGCCTGGCCTCCGCGGCCGCGCTGATGATCTGGGCCAACGGCATCGAGTACCCGATCATCATCGGTGGCAAGCCGCCGATCTCGTACCCATCGATGGTGCCGATCTGCTTCGAGCTCACGATCCTCTTC
>CAZMLP010000530.1:0-4206 GCA_964566745.1 uncultured Verrucomicrobiota bacterium
TTTGACTTCGGCCAATGGCAGGGTGACCCGCCCAAAATCCAGCCGGGGGAGGGTGTGTTTGTTCATTTGGCGCCGTGACGAGCCGGGGCCTTTTTTGGACGCCGCAGCCCCCCTTGTCGTCCCGCCTCGCGGATCGCTTCCAGCCGGTTTGGCTGGACTTGCGGCAAAGGCTGCGGTAAGTTTTATTACGAATGGGGAAAATAGTGTTTTCCAACTCTCAAAGGATGGGTGTCAACATGGCCCCGGTCCGGATTCAGGGGCGGCGGGTGTGGTCCGCCCGTTTATGGCCAAATCAAACCGGTTCAATTCAAAGTCTTTGTGGACCGTTAATTTTCCGGATTTCTCTGGCCCACATCCCGTGGTCAATGGCGAATCTGCCTCTGGGTGGCGCAGCCGTTGGAAGCAGTCCGCCAGGACCTGCATGCTCGCGCGTTTCGCCCGAAAGTCATTCCACCAACGGGACCCTTTCGGTTCTGCCGGACACCGGTCCAGCCCGATCAAACCCAATCAAGCCATGCGAACCCTCGATCGCATCTCGCTCGTTGGAACCAACGAGATGTCGGATGGGCGAATCACCACTGAAAACAAAGGGATTCAAGGTGATTCAAGCCTCTTTCTCCTGCACCGCGAACCGGCAAGGGATTGCGCCAGAACGAAGGTCAATCCAGCCCGATCAAGGCGAATCAAGCCATTACCCGGTTGCCCTCATGGGCGTTGACGCCGATCAATCAGTCCCGGAAAGGATTTATCTGAACCTGAAAGTGAACTGAAAACCACTCTGCCGAAACGTCCTATTCGCTTCCCGGCTCCTTTGGCCGGCGCACGCCGACGTTGCTGATGTCGATGGGTTTGAAGCCCATTTTCAACGCCGGTGATCCCGGGCGCAGGCGAAAGTCGTGCTTCTCCGGCGCGACGAACAGGGGATCGGCGATAATCGAATTGGTGTCGTGGCCGCGCTGCCGCCACGCCTCCCAAGTCGCGCCACCGAACTTCATGGAATCCGCCGTCGCAGCAGGGCGCGTGTCGAAATAAAGATTGTGGTCGATCACAAAGTGCTCGTTCTTCCAGTTACTGCCCAGCAGGTTGCCCGAGTCGAAATAGACAATGTTGTTTGTGAAGAAGAACGAGGTGTGATCCTCCTCGCGGGTTCGCATCAATTGGTATTCGCGGCCAAAGGCGAGGATGTTGTTCCGCACCACATTCTCCCGACCGTAGTGCTGGTGGAAGCCGGCGCTTTTTGTGCGATAGATAATATTCTTCTCCCACACAATGCCGGTGCTTCCCTCGTCCGGGTAAATCCCCCAGCCGCCATAGGTGAAGGAGTCCACGTCATGAATCAGGTTGTTGCGGATGATGGTGCCGTGCTGGATGCCGAGCGTGTACACCGCGCCCATGTCACTCAGCATCGCCTGGCCGATGTCATGCAGATGATTGAACTCAACGATGTTTTCGCGGCAGGGAGTTTCCTGGTAGCCCCAATTCCAGCCGACGGAGACCGCTGTGTAGTAGAGATCGTGGATATGGTTGTGGGCGATCCAGTTCGTGCCGCTTTGCAGAACCAGCACGCCAACCGCGGGTGGATAGACACGGCCCAGCCGGTGCGCGTGGTTGTCCGAAAAAATGTGCGTGTGGTTTTGCTCGAACGGATCCAAGCGCTGCGCCGTCTCGCCAATGCGGATCCCGCCCGCGCCGATGTCCACGAGCTCATTTCCGCTAACACGGTCCCGCTGGCATCCTTTGCCCAACTCGATGGCGTAGCCGCCCAGCCGGGTGAACGTGCAATCCTCGATGACGCAATCGATGGTCGCCTCGGCAAACAAGTCGCCGTGAATATTGATCGCCGCCTGGGTGTCCGCGTAGCCGTCTGGCGCGAGGTCCCAATCGGTGTCGGCGAATGTCAACCCGCGCAAGGTGACGAAGCGAACCGGTCGCTTCGCGGCCAGATCGCCTTGCAGACGGACCAGGTCTTTGAGCACCGGCGCGATGACCGTGGTCTTGGCCAGATCCTCTCCCGGACGCGGCCAGTAACGGAGACGACCGGTCTTGCGGTCGAGTTGCCATTCACCTGGCGCGTCAAGGCTGTCAGGAGCGTTCTCGATATAATACCGGCAATCGTTTTCCCGGATGTCCGGATGCGACTGGCTGGAAAGCGTGACGGTCCGGGTGGCCCCATCGACAGCGTGGATAAACATGCGGGTGTTCATCCAGGCGACGAGCGTGACCACCTCGGCTTCGCTGCCGGCCCACGCCGGTTTGATGTCCGCGTCGCGATAGCGAAATGTGGCCGACTTTCCCGCAGGCGACGCGCCCTCGACACGGAAGAAACCCTCGTTCGGTGTGCGGGCGCGCCTGGCGCGTTGACCGTTCACAAAGAGCGAGCGAAAATACCAATGGCCCGCGCGGACTTCCGGCAAGTCGGTTTCCCACACGCCGGGCATGTCCGCGGCGGGATGCCAGCCGGTTATGGCGCGACCGCCACTGAAGACCGGTCGCTCGCCGGGATACGCGGCAACGGTGGTCGTTTGGAGCGGACCGGCGCCCGAATCGGCCGGGCCAATCGTCATTGGTTCGCGCAAAGTGTAGGTGCCGCCCCGCGCAAGAATCAGGACGCCTTCGCTCGTTTGGACAGTCTGGCGAATCTGTCGCGCCTGCTGCAACGCGGCCGGGAGAGTGGCGAGCGGACCGTCCTGGCCGTCGGCGGTGCGGCGGTCAAAACGACCGGTCCACTGGTCATTGCCGTCCGGCGCGAGGTAAATCTTGAAGGGCGAGGCAATGAGCGAGCCGCCGAAGGTGATCAACAACGAGAGGCTCGCAGACAAGACGAACCGCTGTGTGAAACGAGGGGCCGGGTTGAGCATGGCTGCACGCTTGGACGCTGGCCGGGCCGGGGCATTCAACCCGTTCGCGCAGGAAAGCAAAAGGCGGCGAACCCAGCCGCCCGATATGAGTTACGGGGAGACCGCCTCAGTGCGAGGCGCAGCCATGACGGGCAAAGAAGTAGAGATAGACCAGCCCGGCGACAATCAGGAGCGCGAAGCTCCCCTTTACCGCGAAGAGGATTCCCAACCCGAGCACCAGACCGATCAGTATTTGCACCACTAGGGCTCCAAAAAACTTCATGGCCTTCGATCCTAGCGCGCCGCAGGAATCGATCAAGCTTTCGGAGAAAGAAAATCGGGCTGTTAGAGTGCGAATGACGCAACCCATTTGATTGGAGTCACTTGAGTCAGCCACTACTGCCATCACTCATGCGAGCTCGACCCGTTCGACGAAATCCAGTCGCCTCATCATTTCCCCGAGTTGCCTCGCCGCTTCATGGGATCCGACTTGGTCCAAGCCGCCTCGGTGGCCTGGTTTTTGATGACAAAACTTTGCAGTTCTGCCGAGTCGGCAGTGAGAATCAACCGGTAGTCATCCGGTCCATCGCCCGCGCGAATGCGATGATGCCGCAAGGCCGCCGGACTCTTCTTCAACAGTTCGTCCATCCAATCGTAGTTGATGGTGGTCAATGTCAGCTCCGAGTCGGTCAGCATGACCTTCATCAAGGCGTGCACGGGAATGGTGGACAATTTTTGGTCTTTGCCGAGCAAATCGAGATAACGCTGCCCGTTCAATTGGAACAGACGACCTTCCAAGTCGGTGGTGACTTTGTCCGAATCCGTGAATTGGACGGCGTACCGATTGTCGCCATCTTTGGTAAATTTCCAGAATTCCTTGGTTTCGTTGTTTTGACTCCATTCGCCCACCAGCTTGGCGTCGAAGGTGACATCTTTGTCTGTGTAATACGGGTAAACCGACGAGACGACGCAACCCGCCCATACGAAGGCGAGGGTCATTGCCAGGAGAGCGAGTTTCTTTGTCATAGGAGGTTAGACACCGGCGGGGCGGAATTGTTGCGCACTAGCCGGGCCGCGCGGCCGCGCTGTTGGTAGCGAACCAGTCCCAGCAGGAACACCGCCCCCGCCGCGATTTGATAGCCGGTCACCGGACCGATCATTCGCAGAGTGTCGCGCTTGATCTCGTGCGCCACGCGGAACAGGCCGTAGGCCATGAGATAGAGATGGAACAACTGGCCGGGAAAAAGCCGCCGCTGGCGGAGCACGAGCAGAACCGCCAGGGCAATGGCGTTGAAGCCAAGCTCCAACGGGACCGCAGGCCACCGCGCGACACCGTGCGCGTCAGTGAGCGTGTACCACGCCGGTTGGC
>CAZMLP010000531.1:0-1541 GCA_964566745.1 uncultured Verrucomicrobiota bacterium
GATCCATCTGCTCCCGCGCCCAATCGAGCCATGCGCTCGACGGAGCGACCTGGGCGCGCTCCGTTCCATACTGCGCGATGTCTCGCGTCCTTGTGTCCCGAGTCGGTTCACCAGCCCTTCGCGGACCCGTTCTCATTTGCCAGGCGTAACTTGCCTCGCTGGAAAGAGAGGTCGGAAACAGACGCTCCAGCGCGTTCGTAGCCCTAAGTTTGCAATGCTCGTCGAACGCGCCTGGTGTGCCGTCCGCGAAGACAGTGCGCTTAACACCGGGAAAATACGGATGAAGGAAATGTTGCACGGCCTCCACGTCTCTCGCTGACAGCGCGATCGCTTGCGGCAACACCAGCACACCGTCATTTGAGCCGGATTTTGCAAGGCGGTCCAATTGTTGTGACGTGATGAAACGCGGTGAATAGCCAAGGTCCTGGAACAACTTCAGCCACGCGTTGCGCACGCGTAACATGCGGTTGTGCTCCGCCTCGAAACTCGAAAAACGGCGCAACCACGTCGAGCCGTCCCCGGTGGATTCGAGCAACCAGTCCGCCTGGATGCTCGGTTGCGAGTAGTGGATGTAAATCGGGTCGGAGACACGCTCGGCCCGGAGCAGCAGCCGCGCGGCGGGCGAGGTCATTTCCCGAAGCACCGGCCTGAGCGCCTTCGCGCGCGGGGTCAAGGCGTAGTCATCACTGGACCAGTTGATGCAATCCTCGCTCCACCAGACGAGGCAGCCGCGATCGCCCTCGAGCAACAAGTGCCAGAGGCGGCGCGCGGCGTGGTTGGCGTCTTGCTCGCCGATGGTGGTCATCAGCGGTTTGCCGGGCATGAACGAGCCGAAGATTTCCCGCGCGTTGCCAATGTCGTACGGCTCGACCCAATCCAGCGCGTTGGCCAGGCGCTCCAGGTCGTACCCGCCAAACGCGCCAGGCATCTGCGTTCCCTCAATGCCCACGGGGGTGCGCGGATCGAGCGCGTGCGCCGCCTGTCGCAAATCATCCAGCGCGCCGGCGAGCGAGATGTCCATGTAGGTGCGAAAATCCGCCCACGGGGCGAAGTTCCAGCGCGTGGGCGACTGGCGCGCGGTGGCCGGCGAGAATTTCAATTGTTGCAGCGCCTGCCAGTCCGGCTTGCCGCGCGGGACCGCCTCGCCGGTCGCCATGCGATGCTTGATCTGGTCGGTCGTGAAAGGCCTCACCTCGCTCCATTCGGCAAAGCGCGTCTCCCACTCCTCATTCAGTGCCGCGAGGTTGCGATATTGGGTTTTCAACCAGTCGCGGAATTTGGCCAGGGTGACCGGGTTGAAGTCGTAATCGAACGGGTTGGCCGAGATGGTCGTCGAGAGTTCGTCCCGAATGTCGTAGGCGACCGGTTCGTGCGCCAGGTTCAGCCGCGTGATTCGTTGCATCTGCTCGCGCGACGCCTGGCGCCACTGCGGATCGTCAAGGCAGTAATCGCGAACCAATGCGCCCTCCTGCCGGCCTTTCCTCGCCCAACCGGTGACGAATTTGTCCCAATCCGTGACGATCGAGCTGAATTTCAAGCAG
>CAZMLP010000532.1:0-7493 GCA_964566745.1 uncultured Verrucomicrobiota bacterium
CGAATCCATATTTGTCGTGGATCAACTTGGTCGGCGGGTTGTTGTAAAGCCACATCCCCTCGTCGGCGCGAATTGCCGGGCCGGAGAGCAGGGCGGTGGCGGCGAGCAAGCCGGGAAGGAAACCAAAGGAATTGCGCTTCGTTTTCATCAAATTTCTCAAGGATAAGCCGTTGCCGCGAGTAATCAACCAGTCCGCGCGCGGCTTTCGGGAAGTTTGGGAAGCGGGCGGCGGGTTGGCAATGGGAAATGGGTCCTTGAAGTGGTTTGACAAAGATGGTGTAAAACATAGTATTACAACATGGTTAAAACGATTAGCAAGGTGGGCAATTCGCAGGGCATCATTTTCGACGCGGCTTTGATGGAATTGACGCATCTGAAAGTTGGCGATGAAGTAAATGTGGAGGTTCACAACGGAGGAACCATCACGTTAACGCCGATTCGCGCCCGTCCGTCGCATGAGGAAGTGTCCAAAGTAATCAAGTCCACGATGAAAGATTACGCGCGGACGATGAAGCGATTGGCATGAGCGCCACGCCCGAGAACTGCTTTCACCTCACGGTGGAAATTGTGCGGGAAATTCACGCCGAGGCCATTGAGTCGTTTGGTGGTTCAGATGGAATTCGAGATTTGGCGCTTTTGGAATCCGCCGTGGCGGCCCCCCAAGCCGGCTTTGGCGGGCAATCGGCTTATGCCGATTTGACGGAGGTGGCAGCGGCGTATCTTTTTTACCTTTGCCGGAATCATCCATTCATCGATGGGAACAAGCGGGCGGCGCTCGGTGCATGCATAGTGTTTCTCCGGTTAAATGGAATTGAACCAGCGACCGATGGTCCGGATTGGGAGAACTTGACGATGGCCATTGCGGCCGGAGTGATGGATCGTGAAGGGGCCACCAAAAAACTGCGCTACCTACTTGTTTGACTCTTGCTTCCGCCAACCACGAGTTCCCGCGCACCCGCTGGACAGCTGTCCTGCGCGTGCGGGATGGCGTGGTTGATCCCCTTGGGGAAAAGGCGCTCGCCGAGCTGTGCGAGATGTACTGGTCCCCGCTTTTCGCCTTTGCGCGCCGGTGCGGTCACGGCGCGGAAGACGCGGAGGATCTTACGCAAGGCTTTTTCACCCGTCTGCTGGCGCGTGATTTGTTCGCGAAGGCCGATCCCTCGCGCGGCCGGCTGCGCTCGTTTCTTCTTGGCGCGTTCAAGAATTACATGTCCGAGGAGCACCGCCAGGCGGGGCGTCAAAAACGGGGCGGCAACCAAGTGATCGTGTCCATCGATGAGTTGGGGTGGGAAGTCGCCGCCGACGAGGGGGGCGAACACGATCCCGCCGTGGACGCCGAGTCGTTGTTCGACCGCGTCTGGTTTGACACGCTGCTGGAGCACGCGCTGGCCGCCCTGGAGCAGGAGTATGCCCGGCGCGGCAAGGGCGAATTATTCCGGCGCTTGCAAGATTTTCTCGCCTGGAATCGCAAGGACGGAAAACTGGAGGAGGCGGCGCGTGATCTGGAAATGTCGCCCGGGGCGTTGCGGGTGGCGATCCTCCGCATGCGGCACCGGTTTCGAGAATTGATCGAGCGACAAATCATGGAGACGGTCCAAAGCCCGGCTGAGGCAGCGGAGGAGATGCAACATCTCCGCCGGGTTTTGGGAGCGTGACGATTGCAGATTGACCGTAACTATTCTCGCCCAATGACCAAGTAAACCATGGAAAGCGGAGCAAAAATCTCCATGCCGCCAGCGTCTCCACCCGATGCCCGTTGCCCGGAGTGCGGCGCCCCGATTAGCGGCTCGGCGCCGCGGCGCCTTTGCTCGCGCTGCCTGGTGGCGAACGCCCTGGGAACGGAAGATACGTCTCCCCATGACGAAGTCGCCCTGCGACCCATCGAGGAGCTGAACCATTCCTTCGCCGATTTCGAGATTCGGCGACTGGTGGGGCGGGGCGGCATGGGCGCGGTTTACGAGGCGTGGCAGGAATCGCTCGGGCGTTCCGTGGCGCTCAAGGTGTTGCCGCCGGTGTTGCTGCGCAGCCACGATTTTTTGGAGCGCTTTCAGCGCGAGGCGAAGATCATGGCCCGCTTGGAGCACCCGAACATCGCGCGGGTGTACGACAGCGGCATCACAGCGGATGGCGAGGCCTTCATCGTGATGGAGTTGGTCAACGGCGAACCGATCACGACCTTCGCCGCCGCGCATGAATTGGATCTTCGCCAACGGTTGGATCTGTTCGCACAGGTTTGCGCCGGCGTCCAGCATGCGCACCAAAAAGGAGTGATCCACCGCGACCTGAAGCCGTCGAACATTTTGGTCGCCGAAATCAACGGCCACGCTGTCCCGAAGGTGATTGATTTCGGGCTCGCCATACCCTCGGAGCAACGGGAAGGAGACGAGGCCGCCTGGCTTTCCGCCGGGAGTCTCGCGGGCACACCCGTTTACATGAGCCCCGAGCAGGCCGAAGGCAGGGAAATCGACAGCCGCGCCGACATCTATTCGCTCGGAGTGCTATTGCATGAATTACTGACTGGCCAGACTCCTGATGTCGCCGTATCTGGGACGGCGAAGGGTTTGCCTGATGACCTGGCCGCCATCGTTCGCAAGGCCGTCGATCCGCTTCCGGACCAGCGGTATCCCAACGTCGTCGCGTTGCCGGAGGAGTTGCAACGTTTTTTGAGGCATGAGCCAGTCGTGGCGGTTCCGGCCAAGCCGGCCTACCTGTTGGCGAAATACTGTCGTCGCCACCAGTTGGGGTTGGCGGTCGCAACGGCATTTCTTCTTCTGCTGCTGGCTGGTGTCGGCCTGGTGGTGCGCCAATCCATTCGCGCGCGCCAAGCCGAGGAATTGGCGGCGGCGCGGCTGATTAAGGGAGAGCAACTCATCGAGTTCATGCTGGGTGATTTGGAGGGGCGCCTGGAGGCGCTCGGCCGGCTGGACGTTCTTGAAAGCGCCTTGCAGCAGGTGGAAAAGTTCTACTCGCAAGACGATTCAAGCGCCGGGGCGCCGGAGAATATTCTCCGCCGCGCCCATGTCCGCTTGTCGCTTGGTCGCATCCGGGGCGCGCAGAAAAAGCCTGCCGAGACGGAAAAGGACATCCGGGAGGCGATCCGCCTTTTTGAGATGGCCGTGGCCCGGCGACCGCATTTGCCCGAATGGCAGGAGGAACTGGGCCAGGCGTGGAACACGCTGGCGGTGTTTCATCATGGCATGGGTGATTTTGCGCGGGCGGAGGTGGCATACGCGCGCGCCTTGGAGTTCGCCAGCCGGTTGGTGCAAATGAATGCCGGGAATCCGGGTTGGATCGATTTTCAGGCGATGGTGCTTCACAACCTGGGATCGTTGCGGGAGGCGACCGGGAGCCTGGACGAGGCGACCAGGAATTATCATGCGGCGCTGGTCGCGTGGCAAAGCCTGCTGAACCGCTCGACCAATGATGTCGTGTTGCTTGACCACGTTTCGCAACTCTATCAAAACCTCGCCTTTCTGGACGGACGACGGAACGACATGGCGCGGGCCAAAGCGGACAACGCCGAGGCGTTGCGCTTGCGCCAGAGGATCATGGAGCTTGACCCAACCAACGCCCGCTCGCTCGATCTGCTTGCGGACATCCAGCAAAACATCTCCGAAGTCCATGGGAACGCCGGTGAATTGACCGAGTCCGAGGAATGGTTGAACCGCTACCGCCCCATTCGCGAGCAACTGGCGGAGCGGGATCCGTCCAATGTTGGCTGGCAAACGAAGCTGGTGGACGCCTGGGAAAACCAGGCGTTGCTCGGAGCCAGGCAGGGCAATTTCGCGTTCGCCGCCCTGTGGTATGAAAAGGCGCGCGCCTTTGAGGCTCAAATCGCCGATCATACGCCGGCCGCCGCGCAAAACCGGCGAATCGAAAGTTGGCGATTGGCGGACCAGATTTATACTGGTTGGGCGCGTCAGGAATTGGCGAAGAGAGAGATTGAGCCGGCACAAAAGCACTGGCGGATGGTCATCGAGAATCGCGCCCGGATCTTGAACGCGGATTCCGCAATCGTTCCGGCGCGGATCAACCTGGGCTTGGCTTGTCTCGAACTTGCGGCCACCCGCCCGCGCGGAAATAATGCCTCGCTCGCGGCGAATTATGCGGAGTTGGCAAAGGTCCTTTTTTACGAAAGCCTCGACGCGGGAGGAAAAGTGTCGTTGGACGAGCGGCTATGGAGCTCGTTAATCGCGCCGACCGGATATCTCACCCTGGTCGCGCCATTCGGCCCGTCGGGGCATGCCGTCACCAAATCTGATTTGGGTAAAATCGATGGCGCCTCTGTGCTGGCCGCGCTCAATGATGGCGCGATTCACTGGCCGCCGGAGTTGGCGGAATCCATTCGCAAGGTGGTGCTTCCGTATGTGGCCAAATAACCCGCGGGATCAGGATTTCGCGCGCAATCTATTCCGCCGTCACTGCCACTAGAAACGGGGCCGCCGCCGTCTCGCGCGAAGTGAAATCCAGCGAGGAGATCATCCGCTCGGGGTGCGGGTTGTCCCACGCGCGGTCAAAGAGCAAGGCGGTGATTCCCTGCGGCGTCAGGCCCTCCCACACGACACGCGCGCGCTTCAATTTTGTTTGTGTTCCCGGAACGCAAAGCCACTCGCTCAAATCCTCGTGGGCAACAATGGGTATCGTTTCGGTCGAGCCGTCCGCATAGTGGATGACGTAATTTCCGATAACCGTGCCGGCGGGCACGCTGTTGCCCCAGCCGGTCCCGTGCAAGAAGTGCAGCCGCGCCGTCGCGCGGCCCACGGGAATGCCCGTGACTGCCGGCGGATAACCCGGCGCGGACCAGTTCAAGTGCAGCCCGTCCAGTTGAATGATGCCACGCGCGTCAAAGACCGCGCTGCCGAGCCGTTGCAAGCCCGGCTCCAGCAATTTCAGATTGTTGTCCGTCCGGTTGATGTCATGCCACGGCTCGGGCGGCAGCGCGTTGTAGAAGCTGGTGAGATCGACTTGATTCGCCGTGGCTTGCGGCGAGCGCGGGTTGACAGCCAACGGCATGAGCGGGTCATGAACCGCCTCGTCCCGCCGGCCGAGCCGCAAGCGGACGTTGCGCTGGCCGATGCGCGCCAGCGCCCGGAGGTGGGCGTTGGTGGCGGGCGCAAGCTTTTCCGCCTGCCCGAACGCGTGCAACGCCTCTTCCAATTGCCCCGTGCGCGCGGCCATGCGACCCTTCGCCTCCAGGAATTCGGGATTGCAGGCCAGGATTGGCTCAAGCTTTCGCATTGCAGCGAGCGCCTGGACGGGCTGGGTTTGCTCAAGGATTTCCGCCCGAATCCAATCTGTCTCCGGCAGGCTCAACACCCAGCGCCGTTGCATGTCGGTTTCCGCCCACGGAGCCTTCGGTTTCACGGCCTCGTCCACCGCCGCCATCCGCGCGAGCCTGGACCGCGCGTCGGCGCGTTCCGGCGCCAGCGTCACCGCCTCGCTGAGCGACGCGTAAGTGTTCTGTCCGATCAGGCGGTCCACCATTTGCGGTGTCGGCACCACCGAGGACGGGGAGACAGTCCGGCTGCCTCGATCGTCAAAAAACCAGCGAACGAACCGGTCCCAGTCGTTCGTCGCCACCTTGCCCACGCGCGCCGCGCGAATGTTCACCAGTTGCGCGGGCGACACAAATTCCGAGCCGCCTTCCTTGATGCGCTCGCAGGCGACCGATTCCGCCAGGCTGGTCAGCCACTCGGGCGGCTCGCCCGCCACGCCGGGAACGTCCCACACGAAGGCATCGCCGGTGCTGCGGCCCGCCGCGAGCCAGCGGTTGTTGCGCGAAAGACTCACGCGCGAGAACCAGCCGCTGTGGCTCAAAGGCTCGGTCAAGGGCTGGCCCCGGCGCGCGTCCCACACCCGCGCGGTTCCATCGCGCGCGACAGTCGCCACCAGGTTGCCGTCATCGCTAAACGTCGCCTTCCACACCTCGCTCCCGTGCTGCAACGGCTCGGTCAAGGCGCGACCGGTGGCGGCGTCCCAAATGCGCGCCGTGTTGTCACCCGAGGCGGTCAGCACCCGCGCGCCGTCCGGGCTGAACTCCGCCGTGCGCAGCCCGCCGTTGTGCTTCATTGGACGCGTCAATGGTTGGCCGCTCGCCGCGTTCCAGACCCGAGCGGTCATGTCAAAGGAGGCGGTCACCACGCGCTGGCCGTCCGGGCTGAACACGGCCGAGTAAACCGCGCCCTCATGCTGCAAGGGGCTGGCCACCGGCTCCCCCGTCGCAGTCCACCAAATTCGCGCCGTGCGGTCATCGGAGGCGGTCACAATTTTCCGGCCGTCGGGGCTGAACCGCGCCTGCCAAACTCGCGACTTGTGCCGCATTACTTTCGAGAGACGCTGGCCGGTCGCGGCGTTCCACAGGCTGGCCGTGCCATCGCGGGAGGCCGTCAGCACGTTTTTTCCATCCGGGCTGAACTCCGCGAACTCCACCACGTTCGAGCAGGGCAGGGTGGCCAGGCGCTCGCCATTGGTCGCGTTCCAAACGGACGCGAGATTGTCCATGGCGGCGGTGACCACGCGGCCGCCGTCCGGCGAGAAGGCCGCGCTCACGATCCAGCCATTGTGCCGCAACACCGGCGTGACGGGCTCGCCCGTTTGCAAATTCCAAACGCGCGCGGTTCCATCCTGCGCCCAGCTCAGGAGCCGGTTGCTGGCCCGGTCCAGCGCCACGCCGGTGGGGCCTTTGTGGCGGAAGCTCAGGGGAATCTGCCGCCCGGGCCGGATGTCCCAGATCATCGTCGTCCGGTCCGCCGAGCCGGTCACCACGCGCTGGCCGTCGGGGCTGAACTCCGCCGAGTAAATCCGGTTGTCGTGGCGGATTGGCTCGGCAAACAACTTGCCGGTGGTGGTGTCCCAAACCCACGCGGTGCTGTCCCAGCAAGTGGTCAACAAGCGCTGGCCGTCCGGGCTGAAGCGCGCGAAGCTCACGGCGGAATTGTGTTTCATCGGCGGCCCCAGCGGCTCGCCGGAGCGGGCGTCCCACAGCCGCGCGGAGCCGTCGCGAGCGGTGGTCGCCAGCCGTTTTCCGTCGGGCGAAAGCGCGGCGTATTCCATTACGTCACCACGCCCCACCTCGCACAACTTTCGTCCGGAAGGAAGTTCCCACACGCAACCGGCGCCGCTGTAATAAGCCGCGGCCAGCAACGTTCCGTCGCCGCTTATTTCCAGCGCCTGAAGCCGGCTGGGACCGTTCAGGCGGGCGACCATTTTTCCCGTTCCGGTGTCCCACACGCGCGTCACGCCCTCCGCCGTGCCCCCCGCCGCCAGGCGCCCGTCCGTGCTCACGTCGAGCCAGGTGAGCGCCGCCTCAACCGCGACAGGCTCGCCGATTAAATTCCCGGTGGCGGCATCCCAGGCCCGCAAATAGTTTTTCGTCAGCGTCACCAGCACCCGGCCATCGCGGCTCAATTCCCCGTTGTTCACGATTGCCTCGTGAGGGAGCGCGGCGATTCCTTTGCCGTTGGTGGCGTCCCAGATATGCGCCGTTTTTTCGG